>JBDTIR010000363.1:0-15664 GCA_039936275.1 Isosphaeraceae bacterium
GAATTGGCTGGATTCGCCGCAAGCGGGCCGCCTGACGCTGCCAATTCCTCACCGTTGATCGAACCTAATCGAATCCGCGCCCCTCTCCGTCTGTCCTTCGGATGTGGAGGGGCGTTGCCGTTTCGTCGCCACCGATCCCTCGCCTTGGCGGTGACACGGAGCAAGAAAACCACGAGGGACGAAGCGCATTCACACCCCTGCGCCCGATGGAGCGGTCTGATCGATGCGGCTCAACTCATTCGACGAGCGGAACCCCGATCGCAGCAGTCTGGAGCACGCTCTCAAATCCGCGCTTCCAGACCCGATCCGAAACTTTTTTTAGAAAGAAATGAAACTGCTGCTCCCCTTGGCGATGGTGGTAGGTAGAGACGTTCGGTAAACAGAACGCCCACCCGTACCCGCGTCAACCAACGGACGCCGAACCCGCGGACGGTCAGTTTGATCCCCGTTCCGGCTCGCGTTTCCAAAAGGAGCATCATCCCAATGTCTTGCAGCGACGCCCGACGCCTGGCTAACCAGCGCAACGCCCAGAAGTCCACCGGACCAATCACAGACTCCGGCAAGATGGCCGCTCGGTTGAACTCGCTCACCCACGGCATGCGTAGCGAGCATGGTTTGGTTCCGCCTCATCTCACCGAGGCCGTGGCCAAACACAACCAAATGCTGATCGACGCCTATCATCCCCAGAACGATCGGCACGCCTGGTTGCTCGAACAGGTCGCCGACGCCGCTGCTCGGCTCGACTACTGTCAATTCATGCTCCGCGCCCAGCTTGACGATATGGCCGACCGCGCCGACCTCTGTTGGGACGAAGATCGCGCCCGAGCCGTTGAGGAAATCGCCGCCCGCTTGCCCAAAGACCCGTCGCGAACCGCCAGCCGCCTCCGCGAAACCTCGCAAGGCTGCCGCTGGATCTTGGCCCGATGGAACGCCTTGAGCGTCCCTTTGGTCGAAAACATCGCTTGGGACGAAACCCAGCGCAACCTGGCCGCGACCTTGATGGGCGTCGGTTCCGATCTGCTCGCCTCCCATCCCACCCTCGCCCCCTCGGCCAGTTCCGCCGATCAGGCCGATTTGATGTGCGAACAGGCCGACGCCATTCATGCCTTGATGGTTGACGCTCTCGAACCGCTCGACGCCAAGGAACGCGAGTTGACCCGCATGGGCTATCCGTTGCGGCCGTCGAAAGAATACCTTCGGCTCCAGCGCTATGAAACCAAGCTCCGCAAGGTCTACACCGAGGCCATGCAAGCGTTCCGCCAGGATCGCGCCGAACGGCCCGTTGCGACCGAGCCCGAGCCGATCACCTGTCTGGAACCCGGGCCGAAACCCGCACCCGAGCTTGAGCTGGAACCGATCGAGACGTCCGAATCGTTCAACGAGAACCAATTCGTTCGCTCCAAACTGGCCGCCCTGATCGATTCGATTGCCAACGACGTGACGCCCCCGGCCTTGATCACTCGCCCCCTGGCGGCGACCTTGCCGATGGCCGCCGCTCCGCTCAATCGCAAGGCACGTCGCGCTCGCGAGAAAGCCGCCCGCAAGCACAAGACGCTGGCCCGCTGAATTTGACGTTCGACGGTTCTTTGACAATTCAATCGTAAAGAGGGCGACCGAACGAACGACCATGCCGCTGCGCAGCACTTTGACCGATGAAAATGCTGGCGTGCAATCACGGATGCCCGCCGTCTTCTGGCGGGCGGTTGAAGCCCGCCAGAATTCTTGGGAATCATGAAGATTGGCGGGCTTCACCCGCCCTACCTTCAGATCTCACCCTTGCGCCGAACGAAGCCACCTGCCATTTTGGCAGTCGCGATGGCGTCACGGCTCACTCCGAAGAAGATCCTCGCTCACGCGTCGGGTTTCGATGCTGGACGCGTGAGCGAGGGGTGCCTATCTTCCGGGATTGAAACCCGACGCGTGAGCGAGGCCTCTTTCTACCCGCTGGGCCGAACGAACGACCATGCCGCTGCGCAGCACTTTGACCGATAAGAATGCTGGCGTGCAATCACGAACGCCCGCCGTCTTATGGAGGGCGGTTGAAGCCCGCCGTTCGGAAACCAAAGAGGATCGCGGGCCTCACTCGCCCTACAAATCCACGGCGACCGAACGAAGCCAACTGCCATTTTGGCAGTCTGACGGGGGAACCCGTTCACCGATTCCGGACGTCCGATACATCGGCCTTTGGGCGATCGATCCGCGATCTTGCGGCCTTCGCTTGATTCATCCGTGCGGACGTCCTACAATCAACAACGTGGTCAGGGGACTTTGCCGCGCCCGATGTCTGTCCGGAAGGAGCCGAAGTATGCCCCGGCGTCTCTGGATCACTCTGCTAAGCGTCTGGCCAGGATTGCCGCAAATCTGGTCAGGACAAGAACTTCTGGGCCTGATTCTGGCCGTGCTCTTCGCGGCGACGCTCAATCTGGCTCTGGTGACCGGGTGTCTCTGGACCGACGCCTTGCCGCAAGGATTCTCGACCTTCTTCCTCGCCCTGACGGTGTTAAGTTGGGCGACAAGCCTGGGTTATACCCTTTGGTGGGTCTGGCGATGCCACCCGGAACGGTATAAAACCGACATTGACCGGCTCTACCGCGAGGCGGTTGAGTGCTATCTTCAAGGCCGTTGGAACGACGCGAGACGTCGGTTTGAGCAAGTCCTGGCGATGGACGAGACCGATGCCGACGCTTTGATGCAGCTCGGCATGCTCTACGTCCGGACGGATCAGCCGGTCCAGGCCCGCCGAACCTTCCGCCAGTGCCTCGAGTTGGAAGGCGGGACGAAATGGCGATGGGAGATCGGTCAGGCGATGACCAGGCTGGGTAACGATTGACCGGCTGCCCCGGGACGATCGGCAAAACGGAGGCTCGAGGCGTCGCCAGGATTCCAAAAGAAGGGAAACGGCGGGGCTTTTGGGCCGTTTCGTCGTACTGGAGAGGATGAGCCTTCCCTGTAGGGCGGCCGTCCCGGCCGCATTCTTCTCTTTCCTGTAGGGTGGCCGTCCCGGCTGCGATGTTAAAACCCAAAGCGGGAGGGCCGCCCCACATGCTGGAATCTGGAATCTGGACTGTACAATCTCCTGTCGAGCGGTTCTGGGGGTTTGCCAATCGGGGGCTCGGGGTGTAACATTCGGGGTGATACCCGTCATTTCCGTGACGACCGCGCTGAACGATCTGATTCGACGCGACGTAGTGATTGCAGTAGTGGACCGGGACCGGTCCGGTGAAACCGTTGGAGGCGACCGCATGTTTGAACGCTTCACCGATCGTGCCCGCAAGGTGATGCAGCTCGCCAATCAAGAGGCGCAGCGTTTCAACCACGAGTACGTCGGCACCGAACACGTCATGCTCGGCCTGGTCAAGGAAGGCAGTGGGGTCGCGGCAAACGTCTTGAAGAACCTCGACGTGGATCTCAGGAAGATCCGGGTCGAGGTCGAGAAGATTGTCCAGTCTGGGCCCGATATGGTCACCATGGGCAAGCTGCCCCAGACCCCAAGGGCCAAGAAAGTCATCGAGTACGCCATTGAGGAAGCTCGGAACCTCAACCATAACTACGTTGGTACAGAGCATTTGCTGCTCGGCTTGCTGCGCGAGCAGGAGGGAGTGGCGGCTCAGGTCTTGATGAATCTCGGCCTGAAACTCGAGGAAGTTCGCGAGGAGGTGCTTAACTTGCTTGGTCACGGGATGGACGCGGGCGGCGGCGAGAGCGAGCGTGGCAGCGCCGCCTCAAAAGGCGGGAAGTCCAAGACTCCGGCCCTGGACTCCTTCGGACGCGACCTGACCGAACTGGCCCGGCAAGCCAAGCTGGACCCGGTCATCGGCCGCGCCAATGAAATCGAGCGCGTGATCCAGGTCCTGTCGCGACGGACCAAGAACAACCCGGTGCTCCTGGGTGAGGCTGGCGTGGGCAAGACGGCGATCGTCGAAGGGCTCGCCCAGATGATCGTCGAAGGTAACGTGCCCGAACTGCTCAGGGACCGGCGGATCGTCGTGCTCGACCTGGCCATGATGGTCGCCGGCACGAAGTATCGCGGCCAGTTCGAGGAGCGGATCAAGGCCGTCATGAACGAGGTCCGCCGGGCCAAGAACACGATCCTGTTCATCGACGAGCTGCACACCTTGGTCGGTGCCGGTGGCGCGGAAGGGGCGATTGACGCGTCCAACGTGCTCAAGCCGGCCCTGGCTCGCGGCGAGGTCCAGTGCATTGGCGCCACCACGCTGGACGAGTATCGCAAGTATATTGAGAAGGACGGGGCCCTGGACCGCCGGTTCCAGATGGTCGTCGTCAACCCGCCCAATAAGACTGAGGCCCTGGAGATCCTTCGCGGTCTCCGCGACCGCTACGAGGCCCATCACCGAGTCCAGATCACCGACGAAGCGCTCGAGGCCGCCGTCGAGCTGTCGGATCGGTACATCACCGGCCGCTGCCTGCCTGATAAGGCAATCGACGTCGTTGACGAAGCCGGCGCCCGCGTTCGGCTCAAGGCGATGACCAGGCCGCCGGACCTCAAGGAACTCGACGAGCAAATCGAACGGCTCAACCAGGACAAGGAAGAGGCCGTTGCCAACCAGGACTTCGAGCGGGCCGCCGCCCTCCGCGACCAGGCCGACAAGCTCAAGAAGAAGAAAGAAACGATCAACCGCGAGTGGCGCGAGCGCTCCAAGGAAGTGGACGGCACGGTCGACGAAGAGGTCGTCGCCGAGGTCGTCAGCAAGATGACCGGCATCCCCTTGACCCGACTGGAGGCCGAGGAAACCGCCCGCCTGGTCCAGATGGAAGAGGAACTGCGCAAGCGGGTCATCTCGCAGTCCGAGGCGATCAAGCGAATCAGCCAGGCGGTGCGGCGCAGCCGTGCCGGTCTCAAAGATCCGAAGCGGCCGATCGGCTGTTTCATCTTCGCCGGACCGACCGGCGTCGGCAAGACGCTCCTGGCCAAGTCTCTGGCCGAGTTCATGTTTGGCAATGCCGACTCGTTGATTCAGATCGACATGTCAGAATATATGGAGAAGCACAACGTCTCGAAGCTCATCGGCGCCCCGCCGGGGTACGTGGGCTACGAGGAAGGCGGCCAGCTCACCGAGAAGATCCGCCGCCGCCCTTACGCGGTGGTCTTGCTCGACGAGATCGAGAAGGCGCACCCGGACGTTTTCAACATGCTGCTCCAGATCATGGAGGAAGGCCGGCTGACCGATAGCTTTGGCCGCAACGTTGACTTCAAGAACACGATCATCATCATGACCACCAACGCCGGGGCCGAGTCGGTCTCGACGTCCAACGTTTTCGGCTTCGGTCGCAACCAGGACGACGCCGCCAACTACGAGTCGATGAAGGACCGCCTCAAAGTCTCCATCGAGCGCTACTTCCGTCCCGAGTTCCTCAACCGGCTCGACGACGTGATCGTGTTCCACCAGCTCAACAAAGAGAACCTCAAGCAGATCGTCGATATCGAGCTGACCAAGGTTCGCGCCCGGCTCAAGGAGCGCGGCCTGGAACTGATCCTGAGCGACGACGCCAAAGAATTCATCATCGACAAGGGATTCAACCCCGACTATGGGGCCCGCCCCTTGCGTCGCGCGATCGAGAACATGATCGAGGACCCGCTCAGCGAGGAAATCCTCCGCGGCACGTTCAAGGGGATGGACACCCTCACCGTCACGCTCGAAGAGAACGCCGAGGGCAAGAAGCTCAAGTTTGCTCCCTCCGCCAAGCCGGCCGAACCCGTCGCCGCCGTCGCCCCCGCCACCTCCGAGGCCAAGAGCCTCTAAGCCAGCGGCCTCAAGCAATGTTGAACATCCCACGGGGCGGGCGAGGAGCGATCCTTGCCCGCCTCATCATCGTTCCTCGTGGTCGAATGAAATTGAGTCGTTCAGAGTGCCGGGCGTTTCAGAACAAGCCGGTCTTACTTCGTTTTTAAGAATGAGGTATGATCGCTTGCGTTTCTTGAAATCGTTGCTTTTTAACAATTTCGATCGTGGTATGGAGGCGAACATGATCATGTGCTAAAAAGGTAAGGATGCCCATGCACGTCATCTCCAGCAAACCATTGCACGACTTCTGGACCCGTCACCCCAAGGCTGAGACGCTGCTTCGAGCCTGGCTTTACGAGGTCGAGCACTCACAATGGGAGACCTTTGCCGACCTGCGCGGGTCGTATCCCAGCGCGGATCAGGTCGGTAAGTATACAGTCTTCAATATCGGTGGAAACAAATATCGCCTGGTCGTTGTCGTCCACTTCGCCCGAGGTAAGATCTATGTACGTCATGTCATGACGCACAAGGAATACGACCGGGGACGCTGGAACACTGAGTGAGGCAAGCCCTGGAGACCGGATCATGGCGAGGAAGAGCGATCAAATCGCCCATCGTGAGGCTGTGAGTGACTCCTATCTCAATCTGGTTCGGGCATTTCCGCTTCGGCCGATCCACTCGGATGCCGAGCTGGAGCATGCGATCTCGATGATCAACTCCTTACTGGACCGGGACGACCTCGGCCCGGATGATCAGGACTATCTCGACGTGTTGGGCGACCTGGTCGAGAAATACGAGTCCGAGCATTATCCCATTCTGCCGGTCTCCGACGCTGAGATGCTGAGCCATCTTATTGAGGCGAGGGGCGTCACCCCGGCGATTGTTGCGGAGGCGACGGGGATCGCCGAGTCAACGACCCTGGAAATTCTCGCGGGCCAACGAGGACTGGACAGGAACCAGGTTGGTGCATTGTCTCGCTATTTCCAGGTGAACCCGGCCGTCTTTCTCGCGGTCTGAATCGCGGCCAGAGACCGTGCCGACGTTGAGAGACGAGGCACTCCGTCTGGAGTCTCGCCGTAGCCGCTCGGAGCAAGCTCAAATGCTTAGGGGTCGTTCCTCCTTCAAGCGAAGGTGGGGTGGTTCCGAATTCACCAGACCGAGAGACGACCCGCGCGGTCTGGACATTCACCCTTGGAATCAAAAGGAATGACCGCGTCCGGTTCTCCCGCGTTGACCGTCGCCTTGCCGACCTGCAACGGCGGCAGGCACCTGGCTGAGACCTTGCGGAGCATCCTGGCGCAGCAAGGGGCCGCGTTTGACCTGGTTGTCTCGGACGACCGCTCCGACGACGACACCCTGGACGTCGTTCGCGCCGAGGCCGGCGATCGAGCACGGGTCGTGGCGAACGCCGAGCGGCTCGGCCTGGCGGGCAACTGGAACCGGTGCGTGGCCCTGAGCCAGACCCCCTTGGTGGCGATTTTCCATCAAGATGACGTGATGCGTCCTGGCCATCTGGCCGCCCATCTGGCCGCGTTCGCCCAACCGGATGTGGGCCTGGTCTGCGGCTCGGCCGACGTGATCGACGCTGAAGGGCGGCCGGTTCCCGATTCGATCGTCGGCAGGGGCGACCTTGGCCCGGCTGACCGGTACTTCCCGCCCGGTACGTTCGTCCGCGAGTTGGCCGTCGGCAACCCTCTGCGCTGCTCAGGGGTGACGATCAAGGTTGAGGCCCATGCGAAGGTCGGCGGGTTCGACGGGAGCTATCGTTACGCGGTCGATTGGGACTTCTGGATCCAGGCCGCCCGGTTCTGGGGGGTCGTCTGGCTGGCCAGGCCGACGGTCGCCATCCGCTGGCATCTTGCCAGCGAGACCCACCGGTTCCAGACCGGCACGACCGACCTGGACGAACAGGTCCGGCTCTTGCACTGGCTCCACCTCGTCGAAGGCCACCGCCTGAGCGACGCCCCCGCGCTCCGCAAAGCCGCCGATCATCGCCTGGCCCACGCCTTTTTGAACCGCGCCCATGTCTTGGTTCGCGCCGGCGATGGACCCCAGGCCCGGTCCTGTCTGAGCCAGGCCGTCGGGTTCTGGCCGGGGATCATTGGCAGGGTTCTGCGCGACCCTCGTTTGACCGTGCAGATGGCGGCTCTGACCGTCGCGCCGAAGGCGGCTGGGCATTGGTTGAAGCGGTCGGACGTCGGGGCTTGATAAAGCTTAACCGATCCCTTCAAACAACGCCGAGACCTCGCAGCGGAAGCCTGGCAGAACGTCCTCGCCGTCCAGAGTATCGCCGGGTCGGAGTCGGGAACCAGACCCGTCGCCCCGATGGACCTGGACGGTGCGGGTTTCCGGGTTGAGGACCCAGATCAAAGGAACCCCGGCGCTCAAGAAGTCCTCAACCTTCTCCTCCAGGTCGGCGGCGATATCGTGCGGTGAGATGACCTCGACCACCAGATCGGGGACGGTCCGCGAGTGTCCTTCGGCTGGTCCTCGCGTGGGCAAGCGATCCTGCCTCGTGAACGAGACGTCAGGGATGCGGACCTTCTTGGGATCGTGAGGAAAGATCTGGTAACTGCCCTGAGCGCCATTAACCAGTCCGAGACGATGTTCTCGAATGAACAGGCCGATGGTCAGAAGGACGGCCGCCGCGATCGCATCGGATTTCTGACCCATGAGTGGACGCTCCAGCAGTTGGCCGTCGATCAATTCCGGCATTGGCCGGTCGGTGATCATGAGCAGGTCTTCCGGCGTGTACCGGGTCTCGGTGAGCGTCGCCATCAGTGGAACCTCCCTTTTGCCGAGGGGCTTCGGATACGACCATCATAGCAAGTCGCCAAGCGGACTTCCCCGCCAAGAGCCGGAAATCAGTGGGAACCGAGCGACTCCGCCTCGCTTGGCATGATGCTTGCGGTTGACCTGGAGACTCGGGTAAGGTTGTGTCGCGTCCAGGTGCTCGAATGACCGGCGGACCCGGTTCGCGCGGACGGCTGAATTGAATTGAAATCCGACAGAGGAGGTCGATGATGGTATCGTGCGCGTTGACGTTGTGGATGGCGGCCGTTCTGGCCCAGGCAGGAGCGTTGGCTCCGGCCGAGGCCGCCTGGCTCAAAGCGGTTCCAGCCGAGGCCGAGGTCGTCGTTCGGGGGCGGACTCTGAAGTCGATTCATGGCGACCTGGACCAGATGCTCAAGGCGATGAGCCCCAATCTGTCCGAGATGGCCAAGCCGGTCGTTGACGCAGGGGTCGATCAGCTTGCGAACCAGTTCGGTCAGGACGCCCTCAAGACGCCATTCCTGTTTATGATGCGTCTGCCCAAGGTCGAAGACGCGCAGGCCGCCGCGCCAGGTACCTGGCCGGCGTTCGCCGGCCTGGTGCGGTCGGCCGACCTTGCCGGCGTTCAGAAGGCGCTGGCCGGTGGCGACCCCAAGGCGAAGCCGCAGCCGGGTGGCTACGACCAGTTCACCAACGCCGACGGTCAGACGCTCTACTCGGCCAAGCTGAGCAGCGGCTTCGTCGTCTTCGGCTCGGACAAAGACCTGGTCGCCGCGACCGTCAAGCCGACGGCTGCGCTCGACGCCCGCCTGAACGACGACCTGCGCAACGCCCTGCTCGGTGGCGATCTGGGGGTCTACGTGAACTTGAAGGCGGTCCAGGCGCGTTATGGCGATCAGCTCAATCAGGCTCGCGAGCAGGCGCTCGGCGGGATCGATCGCGGTGCCGCCGCGCAGGGCAACGCCGGTTCGACCGAATCGGCCAAAGCGGCCGTCAGCCGCTTGTTTGAAACCCTGAAAAAGGGTGAGGCGCTGGCCTTCCACCTTGACTTCGCCGCCGAAGGGCTGACCGTCGCCGGCCAGACCCTCGGCTCGGCCGCCAAGGAGCAGCCGCCGGCGCCGGCGGGCACTGCGGCCCTGATGACTCGCCTGCCGGCCAACGCGGCAATCTTCTCCTATATGAAGCTCAGCCCCGAAGCCATGCAGCGGTTCCAGCGACTCGGGATGTCGATGCTGGGCGGCCAGGCCGGCAAGACCTCGCCGGCCCTGGAAAAGGCCCTCGCACTTCAGCGGCAGACCGGGCCGCAGGAGATCGCCTCCTCGGTCGAGATGAGCCAAGGGATCCAGTCGTTCAGCCTGGTCGTCCCGCAAGACCCGAAGGCGTATGTTGACTCGATGGCCGCCACGCTCACGGCCCTGAAATCCGCGGACAACGCCAAGAACATCATCAAGGACGTCAAGGTCCAGAACGTGGTCGAGCCCTACAAGGGGTTCCAGTTCCACAAGGCCACGATGACCTTCGACATGGATGCGATCGCCAAGCAGCAGCCGAACAATCCGGGCGGGGCCGACGCGGTCAAGCAGGTGCTCGGCGGCACCGACCTGACGACCTGGTACGGCACCGACGGCAAGCAGGTCCTCTCGGTCTCGGCCAAGGACTGGAACACCGCCAAGACCCAGATTGACGCCGCCCTCTCCGGCACGGGAACTTTGGGCGCGATGCCCGGCTACAAGGTCATCCGGGCCAAGCTGCCCGAGCAGGTCAACGCCCTGATCCTGGTCAGCATGCAAGGCGTCGTCCGCCAGCTCGCCGCCCAGGTTTCGGCCAGGACGCCGGGTAGCACCGTGCGGGTTCCCGCCGACATGCCCAAAGACCCGGCCTTGCTCGGCGGCGCGATCACGAGGACCCAGACCGGCTCTCAATTCCAGTTCATCGTGCCCAGCGCGGTCGGTTCGGTCGTCGAACGCGGCCTCATGCCCGTGATCTCAAGCATGGCTGCTCAGGTCGCCAAGTAAGAATGTATTGACCTGAATTGCCGACGCCACGGATTCCATAAGGGGAATCCGTGGCGTCGGCGTTGTCAAAGAATACTGCGCAGTGATTCGAAAGAGGTCTTGATTTCAATGTTGGGCAAGGTGATCGATCCGCGTGATCAAGCTCCCGAGATCCTGCTGGCTGGCGCGGAACGGTTGGGCGTGCCTCCTTTGGCGGTACGCCGGCTACTCTCGGCCTTGATTGGCCGGGGGGTCCACGACCAGGCTGCCTGGGGACGCAACCACGGCGTGCCTCGGCGATTGACCGACCATATCCCCACATTGCCCAGGCTGACCCTGGAACAGTCGTTGGTCTCAACAGTTGACGGGTTCCAGAAGCTGGCGTTTCGAACCCTGGACGGCCTGGTCCTGGAAACCGTCTTGATCCCCTTGCATCGAGTAGGAGCGGTGAGCGTCTGCCTGTCGTCGCAGGTCGGCTGCGTCATGGGCTGCCTCTTCTGTGCCACGGCCAGGATGACGACCCGCCGCAGCCTGGCGACCTGGGAAATCCTCGACCAGTGGATCCAGGCTCGCGACCTGGTTCAGGCTCAAGGACGGCGGGTCACGGGTGCGGTTTTCATGGGCATGGGTGAGCCGTTCTTGAACTACGACCGCGTGCTCGCCGCGGCCGAACTCCTCCGATGCCCGTTCGGCGGGATGCTGGCGGGCAAGGCGATCACGATCAGCACCGTCGGCCTGGTCCCCGAGATCGACCGCTTCACCGCCGAAGGGCATCGTTACCGCCTGGCCATCAGCCTGGGGGCCGCCACCGACGCCAAGCGCGCCCGGCTTGTTCCCGTCGCCTCCCGCTGGCCCCTGGCCGAGGTCATGGCCGCCGCCCGTCGCCACGCCCTGGCCCGCCGCCAGAGAGTAACGATCGCTTACGTCTGCATCTCTGGTGAGAACGTAAGCGAGTCGGATGCATGCGCATTAGGCAAGTTGATTGGTGATACTCCCGTGCGTCTTGACCTGATCGACGTGACCGACCCGATCGGCCGGTTTCAGCCGCCGGGTTCTGACGAGATGCGTGAGTTTCGAGACGCCTTGACTCGCCACGTCGGCCAGCCCGTCGTCCGCCGCTACTCCGGCGGCGCCGACATTCAGGCCGCCTGCGGCACCTTGGCGGGCCTCGGGTAAAATTGACGGTTGACGTCCACCCGTTGTAGAATCCAGGGTGTGATCGCTCTGGCCAGGGACTGGAGGCGGCCAGTGGGTGTGCCGGGCTCTCGGGATGCTCGTCAGTTCTACCGATGCTCGGATCGGCGAATTGTCGAAGCCCGGATTCTTCGAAAAGCCGATCAGACAACCGGCGCCGTCTATCTAGCTGGCTACAGTGTGGAGTGTATACTGAAGGCACTGATTCTCGAAACGCTCGCCTCCCATTCACGGGACAAGATGCTCAAGTTATTTCGAGGTCATCTGGCGCATAACTTCGAGTGGTTGAGGGAACAGTATCTTCTCAATGGCGGTAGCAGGTTTCCCGCGAACATCAATCGAGCTTTCATGCTCGTCAGTGATTGGTCGACGGAGTTGAGATACGAGCCGAAGTCCATCAAACCTGAGGAAGCGGATCGGTTCCTGGATGCCGCCGATGAGATCATCCGGTGGGCCGACGGGAGGATGTGAGATGTCGATTACCATTCCGCGCGGGAAGACGGACGCGACCCTGGAATCCATGCGCACCGCTCTTGACGGTTATCTCGTGGATCATCCCCGGGCGATGATCTCCTTGTATCGGCAGAACGCTGTTTCCGTGCGGGTCCGGGTCGTCGATCCGGGGTTTCGCGGCCTGGAGAAGTCCGAGAGGCACGCCCTGGTCTGGCGTTACCTGGATCGGCTTCCCGAGGAAGTCCAGGGCGACGTCAGTATGCTCGTTCTCCTGGCGCCCGGGGAAGAAGCAACGTCGCTGGCCAATCTGGAGTTCGACGACCCGTCTCGGTCGTCCATTCTATGATAAACACCGATTAACCCGGACAAAAATCAAGATTTGCCCGGGTTAATCGCTATTTATTGGTGATAGAGGCCCTTGCTTACTTCTTCTTCAACGGCGTCAGTTCGGCCTTGCGGAAGAAGATCTCGGCCCCTTCGGACTGGAGGACGATCTTACCTCGGGTGACGCTGGCCTTGGTGCCGTGGTTGGTCGTGACGCCGTTGACGATGTTGGTGATCGAGTCGCCGTCGCAAATAACCTCGACGGTGTTCCACTCGCCGGTGGGCTTCTCGCCGTCCTTCGACTTGACGACCCGGCCGGTCTCGACCTTGCCGTTGACGGTGATCGAGGTGCCGTCAACCAGGTAAAAGTCGCCGCAGTCGTGCTCCTGGATCTGGCACTCGATCGACTTGGCCCAGATCTTCTCGGGGCCGACGGCGTGCATCAAGATCCCCGAGTCGCGCACGGCGTTCTCGCGGGGGTGCCACCGCTTCTCGCCCCACTTGAACTCGACAACCAGGCGATAGTTGTCGTATTCCTTCTCGGTCGTCAGGGCGGCGAACCGCTCGCCGGAGACGTGGATCACACCGTCCTGGACCTTGAAGATCCCCTTGTCGCTTGACTCCGGGCTGTACTTCTTGGCGTTCGGATCGACAAAGATCGACCAGCCCGAGAGGTCCTTGCCATTGAACAGTTTGATCGTCTCACCGCTGGTTTTGTCGTCGGCCGATGCCGGGGCCCGGGTGACGGTCAGTGCCGCCAACGCGGCGCAGAGCGGCAAGGCCCACGAGATTCGATACCCGATGCGCATCATGTTTCCCCTCGTCGCTTTGGTTTGGTTCCACCCGGGCGCGAACCGCGCCCGAACCCTGCCGGCCTAGGGTAATGCCGGCACGTCGAGGACTCAAGTGGCCACCCGGTGAGATCAAGGAGATTCGATCGACAAAGAACCATCGAACGGATGGGGGGATTCTGCTGGTCAGTCGATCAATCGTGCGCGACGGGTCTGGCTGGAGCGAAGGGCGGCGATCAGGTCGAGCGTCGGCTCCTGGAACGGGGCCAGGGTTGGCTGTTCGGCCGCCCATTGCTCAGCGTCGGCAACGGGCAAGAAACCGACCCGGCCGTCCTTGACGACGCGGTCCACCGCGCCTCGGTCCACCAGATAGAGCAGCAGGGCGACCCGACGGGCCAGCGGGGCCTCCGACCAGTAGGACGAGGCGATCAGGTCGTTCTCCAGCTCCAGACCGGCGAACCGCAAGGTCTCCACGATCAGGGCCTCGCGATGCTCATCATTGCGGTGGAGCCGAAAGTGCGACAGGCGCTGGACCCAGGGGCGCGACAGGATTCGAATCGAGCGAGCAGGCAATGCGAACATTCAACGTCTCTCAAAGGTGGCGTCCGTGCATGAACGCCGATGGGTTCGTCCAGTGATTTCCCATTATAGGGGCCTGACAAGCCCGCCGCGTCTCTTTTCTGGAGAATTCACGAAACTCTCACAATTCCCTGAACTCCGAGGTCCACTGGAACAGACCCCGGAGACGGCCGCGAGCGAATCGTCGAAGGCGACCCGGCCTGACCGCCAGACTGCGGATACGATCGCACGAGACGGGATCATATGGATCACCGTTTTAATGATTATTTTGTATTTGTGCGAATGTTGGGAGTTACGCGATTGAGGGCCCGGCCGGCGAGTTTGCCGGAAAGTGGGGCGAATTCGTAGGGTGGGTCGAGCGCCAGCGAGCCCCACCAGCCGGATTGGTGGGGCCCTACGAGTGGGTCCTCAGCAAAAGGGGCCGGAGAACTCGGTATCAGTTCATATTTCCGCCTCGGCTACACGTCAAATCCAGAACTGACACCGGATTTTTCGAGTCGTCGAGGTAGAACGAGCGGGTGTAGAACAGGGCGCGCCGGATGGGGTCCTCCCGCACCGGGATCGGAAACCCGGCGTCTACCTCCTCAGGTCCGCGAGAATCAGGGTTTTCTACAGAGCACTCCTGACCTCTTTTCCGGCCTAACGCCTATAGGGCCTGGCCGCCGAAATATGAAGTGATTAGACCGGACAAGGACTCATAACTTGAGGGCGAAACGGCCCCCTTTGGGCTGATTTCCACAAGCGCAAAATCGCTTGCCATATCGAATCCATAGCAGGTTCCTTGAAAATCATCGCATATTATTATAATTGTGGTTGTATTTTTGTGTTGAGGATAGATGTCACCGGCCGGGACCGGGCCTTCGTAGAACTGCAGCTCGCCGAGGTCGCCGAAGCCGACCCGAGTCAGAAAATCGACGTATTCCGCCGGAATCCCTGGAAACTCCGACACCATCTGCGCCGCCTGTGGCCCGGTGATCTGCTCAACATCGGGCCTAGCGGATAATTTCTTGATCACAAATTCGATCATCTCATCCATCGATAACTCCGTGACTGGGCCAACGAAGATTCAACCCGTCGCTTGATCGTGCGACCGCCGACGACATGCCGGCCGATGACGGATCGCCGACCACGTCGAGGATGGCGCGGACGAGCAGCGCCTCGTAACGGAGGCGTCCTTGTTCGCCGAAACGATCGTGGCTCCAGGCGAGGATCGCTTCCAAATCCTGCTCGGCGAGCGGAGAGAGTCGATATTGAGGCATGCGTCATTCCACGGGACGACTTGAACCGACCTTCGCAGCCCGACGACCGATCCGCCCGATGGCTTCGGCGAGTTCCTCGTCTCCGGCCAGTGAAAGCCCTCGCCCTTGATCGAGCGCCTCGAAGCCCTCGGCCGCGAGTCTCTTGAGCAGCGTCAGCTTCTGCTCCTCGGTCTGGGAGTGTTGCTCCAGGAGGCGCAGACCGGCCCGGAGAACCTCGCTGGCGTTCTTGTATTTCCCGGCTTCGACCTGCTCTTCCACGAACTGGTCGAAGTGGTCCGTCAGATTGATATTCCGCGTCGGCATCGGTTCTTCCTCCGTTGGCTGCTTCTCTCCAGAATAGCATTATTGGCAATTTTTGCCAATTTTGATTTTGCCATTTCACCGTCGCTCCCCTGTTTCAAATCACGACCGCCCGGCGAACACGCCCACCAGCGAGCCAATGGTCGTCATCGCTTGCGGCGACTCGCTCTTGAGGGTCCGGCCCGCCTCCAGCTCGGCCAGGGCTCGGTCCCAACGCTCACGGGTCCACTCCGGCTTTTCGCGTTTGAGAAGCG
>JBDTIR010000364.1:0-5146 GCA_039936275.1 Isosphaeraceae bacterium
ACCGGGTCAGCTCTGATGAAATGACGGAAAAATCGTGAAATCATGGCGTGTAGTTGGTCGCATGGCCCGAAATTTGCCTATAACTATAATCGTTGTTAGATTAAAACTTGTGTTGAAAAAAACAACCACGGATCATGGCGATTATTTTGCATAATCAGGCACACACTGACTTGATTCGTGGCCTAAGCTTTGTAAAGATCGTTAGTGATCGAGGCGTTCTGGCCGATCATGGTCTGAGCCTCAAGGTCAACTTCGCCCGGAATCAGGTTCGTTGAGGAGGGCAGCACGATGGGTAGCGAAGTCGAGTTGCGAAGCCCCAGCTTTCTTGGTGGGTTGCCAATCGTGCTGGGCGACGGTCAGGAATGGGCCTTTCCAGGACCTCGCGAGCTTTTCGACGTCAATGGTCAGTTCAACTCGGAACTCCTGTCACTGCTAGAAGCGATTCGCGAGGTCCAGGACGAATCTGAGCGACTCCGCGGCGAGCTCGCACTGGCGATCCAACTCTTGAGCTTGAATTATGAGCTGAGGCCAGACGATTTCACCAGGCTACTCGGCGGTCCCGACGTCGGCGGGATGCAGCGCGGCTTCCACGATCTGGCGACTCGGCTTTTTATGGCGCTTGCTGATCGAGAGCAACCGCAACCCGTCCCGGAAACGGGCCGCCGGTTCCGCTTGCCGTCGTTTCGTTCACGAGTCGGCCATAAGCTGGCCTGTCGATCCGAGCGGGTCGCCTCCTGAACCAATCGGAGATTCCGTCCACGATTGGCTTGCGATCACGAGACGACTGCCCCTCCGCAACTCGACCCTGCGCCCGCCGTGCAACCATAACAATGCAAGCCGGTGCGAATGGAGCGGGTAGCGAGTCGTCCTGAATCGAAGTCGTCGATGGTTTGCGGTTGTCCAGGTGCGAGCGGTAGTTCAAGCATCTGGTTGAAGTCGCAATCATAGAGACGGCCGTCCCAACCGACCGAGAGCGTGGTCCGGCACATCACCCCCGCCGCTGCAACCGGGTTGTAGGCGTCAATCAGGCGCTGCATGTACACCTCGTACTGCTCGGTGCGCAGCAAGAACTCAAGAAACCGATTGATCGGCATGTTCGCGATCACGAAAAGATGGTTGAAGCGAATTCCGTACCTTGTCTGAAGTTCCCTGCGGAAATCCAGCTCGGCGGACGCTTGCTTGGGGGGCAAGAACGCGCCTGTGGGGTTGTAGACGAGGTTGAGGATGAGGCCAGTCTCTTCATGACCGTAGCCCAGGTCGTTGAGGCGGCGCAGGGCGGTGATCGAGGCGTTAAAGACTCCGTCGCCGCGCTGGGCGTCGGTGTTGCGGGCCAGGAAGTAGGGGAGCGAGGCGACAATTTCAACTTGATGCTTGGCGAGGAACTCCGGGAGCTTGCGGAAGCCGCCGACGGTCAGGATCGTCAGGTTGCAGCGATCCATCACCTGGCGGCCGAGGTCTCGAATCCGCTCGACCAAGGGGCGGAAATGCGGGTTCATCTCCGGGGCCCCGCCGGTCAGATCAACCTTGGGGATGTCGGTCTCGGCCAAGGCGCGAAGACAGTCTTCCATCGTTTCCAAAGTCATGATCTCGGTGCGATCAGGACCGGCATCAACATGGCAATGCTTGCAAGACTGGTTGCACATCTTGCCGAGATTCATTTGAAGGATTTGCAATCCTGTCGCATGGAACGAGTCGAGACCGGATTCACTCAGGCTCGCCTCGAACGGTCGGAACCGGCCTGCGGGTTGTAAGACCTTGCGCTGATCGTCGAGCAGGGCGAGCGGGTGCCCCTGGCCCAGCAGGCTTCGCGGCATTGGGGGGAGGTCCTTATCACATGGAAAGCTTGTCGGCGACGGCTTTCATTTGCACACCGTGCGCCAGGGTCGCCCCGCTTCGGATCGCGGCGGCGACGTGAAGGGCCTCGGTCATCTGGTCCAGGTTCGAACCGCTTTCCAGGCTGGATTTGGTGTATACGTCGATGCAATAAGGACATTGAAGCGCGTTGGCCACGGCCAGGGCGATCAAGGCTTTCTCGCGGGCCGAGAGCGCGCCGTCCTGGAAGACGTCGGCGTACCAGGCCTGGAATTTGTCCCAGAGGCCGGGTGCGCCTTGCGAGACGTCGGCGAGTTTGGACAGGTCGTCGCTCTGATAGTAGGCAGGCATTTGCGGGTGTCCTTCGGGATCAATCGTGGAGCTCGCCCGGGGGAAGGACGTCGACCATGTCGACCCGGAGGCGGCGGATGCGAGTGGGGTCGGCCTGAGTGACGGTAAGGCGGTGGTTGTTGACAAGCACGCTATCGCCCATGGTGGCCAGGCGGCCCAGGAGGTCGAGAATCAGGCCGCCGGCGGTCTCGGCCTCGGTCTCGGGGACCGCGACCCCGCAGGCGTCGGCCAGGACGTCGAGTGGGCAGGAGGCGTCCACGTCGAAGGAACCGTCGCCGACCGGGTTGACCAGAGGGGTCTCGCGATCGAACTCGTCCTGGATTGGCCCGACCAGTTCTTCGAGGACGTTTTCCAGGCTGACCATGCCCACGATACTGCCGTATTCGTCGATCAGGATGGCCAGGTGGACGCGATTGCGCTGAAACTCCATGAGAAGTTGATTCAAATGCAGCGTCTCGGGTAAAAACGGCACCTTGCGGGCAATCCGGCGCAGGTCAGGCCGGTTGTTGTTGGTGGGTCCTGCCCGGAAGAGGTCCTTGACATGAATCATCCCCTGGACAGTCGTGAGGTCGTCCTCGCACAAAGGATAGCGGGTGTGCCCGGCCTGGCGGGCGATCCGCAAGTTGTCGTCCAGAGGACGGGATAGGCTTAAATAAACAATATCGGGTCTGGGGACCATGATCCGGCGGGCGGTCTTGTCTTCCAGGCTCAAGACGTTCTCGATCATAATTCGTTCACTGCGCGAGAGGTGTCCACCGGCGACGCTCTCTGCGACGATGTGCCGGAGTTCTTCTTCGGTGTGCGAGACCTCGGCGTGGTCGGTCGAGCCCAGGCCGATCATCCAGAGCGTGGCGTGACTGGCTTCATTCAGTAGCCAGATGATCGGAAAAAAGAGATAGTAGAAGGCGACCAGGACCGGCGCCGTCCAGAGCGCGATCGGCGTGGCCGAACGGATCGCGAGGCTCTTGGGGGCTTGCTCGCCCAGGGCCATGTGCAAAAATGTGATCAAGGACAGGGCGAGGAACCAGACCGACGCGCGGATCGGGCCGGAAACCTGATCGACCCCTGGCACGTCCATCCAGACCAGGAGCTCGATCAGGCCGGGCGCGACCTTCTCCTCGATCGCGGTGCCCAGGGCCAGGCTCGCCACGGTGATCCCCAGTTGTGAGGCCGACAGGTAGGCGTCAAGGTGATCCAGAGCGCGACTGGTCAGCTTCGCGGCCCAGTTCCCGCCCTCGACAAGCTGGTCAATCTGGCTAGTCCGCACCTTCACCAACGCGAATTCGGCGGCCACGAAGAAGCCGTTGACGAAGACCAAAAACGCAATATAAAGCACATCAAGCGGGCCGAAGCCCGACGAGGCCGCGACGACCGGAGGGACGTCCATCGCAAAGAGAACGCAGTCACTACCCATGATCAAATCGGGACTCGCGCCAAAAAAGAGAGGAGGGATTGCGCTGATTCGCGAACCGGCCGGCCAGACCGCCAACGTGTAAAGCCGCCGCTTTGAATCCGGGAGCGGCGTCGATCTTAACAGAACAGCCAGGCCTTCGCACACCGGAATTCGACGAAAGCCCGCTCCTAACAAATCAGCACGATCCGTCGATTTTGCCGTGGGCGCGGACCCGACTCTTGGTTAGGATGCCGTTCTCTACGCCCACTTCAAAGGGGTAGCACGGCGGGGTGGTCCCCGAACCTTCGCGGAATCAAAAAGAGGGAGTCCAGCCGATGGAACGGCGAGGCAAACTTCTCCTCGTGGAGGACGAAGTCGTCCTGCGCGGCCTGGTCGCACAGTTCCTCCGAGGCGCTGATTACGGCGTCGTCGAGGCCGGCGACGGTCCCGAAGGCGTCGAGCGGTTCACCGACTCCGGCCCGTTTGACCTGGCCCTGGTCGATCTGAACCTACCCGGATTCACCGGGGTCGAGGTCTGCCGACGCATTCGTCATACTCAACCCGATCAGCGAATCATGATCTGTAGCGCGGCCATCCTCGACGACCACGAGGACGCGCTGCACGACCTGGGGATCGACCACTTTCTCACCAAACCCTACCACCCAAGGGCTCTGCTCGACCACATCGAAGGGGCGCTGGACCCGTCACGCGCTCCGTCGGTCGCGGCTCTGGTCAAAGCAGCGCGGGCAGAGTAAAATCAACGGCCTTGGGTCCGTTGTCGGCCTTGCGGCTTGGACTCGGACCCAAGCCTTTGGCCTCGCCATTTTTGCTCCTTTTCCCAAGTTCGCTCGAGGACGGCTTCACATGGCTGGCAAACCGAGAAACCGGCTCGAACTTCGCCGTCAGCACGAAGCGGCCGAGCCGCTTGACCCGATGGAAGACGAGCCAGACGACCTGGCCGACGACAACGACGACGCGGACGAGGGGGAACGCAAACCCAAGCGGAAGCCCAAGGCCGCCGCCAAGTCGAAGGCCAAGACTGTCAAAGTCCCCAAGCCCGCTGCCCGTGTGCGGATCGTCTGGACGGTCGTCAATGACGCCTTCAAGCCGGTCGGCACCTTTGAATATTCCCAGAAAGAGGCCGCTTACGCCCGCGCCGCCGAACTGACAGCCAAAGGCAAAGGCACCCATTTTGTCCAGAAGGTCAAGGAACCCATGCCCGACGACGCCCCTGGCCTCGGCGCGGCGATTCCCCGACCCGTCCCCGCTCCCGTCCCGGTCGCCGCTGTCATCGCTCCCACTGCCACCTCGAATGAGGATGACGAGGACAACGACAATGACAACGACGACGACGCGGACGACGACACGGAACTCGATGACGACGACGAGACGGACGACGAGTAACTCCCGTCACGATTCCGCCACACCAAAAACGGGCCGGGCGTTCCTGAGAGGAACGCCCGGCCCGTTTGAATTTCACAGACGATCGATCCGCGGGAATCCTGAAATTCGAATTCACCCTGTCGTCACGGTTAATTCCGATTTCTCAAACCAAAATGGGCGCACGAGGATTCGAACCTCGGACCTCAC
>JBDTIR010000365.1:0-4405 GCA_039936275.1 Isosphaeraceae bacterium
ATAGCGAAACCCCGACCCATTTTCATGGGGTTGAGTGTCCCAAAGGCTCATGATAATTCGTTCGGCACGCGGCCTTCGGGTCGTTCGGGAGCAGCAGGCAACCAGATTCAGGGTCGATCGAAACGAAATTGCATGGTATAATAGATGGATGGTAGTAATAGGAATCATTGCGATCATGGATTGAATCAAGGACCGAAAGGATGCGACGAGGCGAAGCCCACGGTCTGAATCATCGTTTCGAGGGGAAGCTCGGTTCGTTGATTTCAGGAAGTTTGGCGGAAGATCAAGGCGAGTCTGCGAAGAGTCCCGGATCGGCTCGAAGCGCGAAGGGGATCACCAGAACTCGCCGCAGGCGCGGCGGGCGTCGCGTTCGAACCAGTTGTCGAGGTAGGCGTGCCGGCCTCGCGACCATTCCCAGGCGCTGGAGGCCAGGTAGGCGGGGAGGAAGAGTGGTCCCCAGCGCTCAACCTGGCGGACGTGGACCAGCTCATGGTCACGGCAGGAATCGAGGCAGCACAGGTCTCGGCCGAGAATGACGTGACCGAGGGTCATCGCGGCGAAGCCGGTCTTGCGGAAGTACCAGCGTGCGCAACCGCCGTGAAATTCCAGGGTTCCCCGACTTCGCTGAACTCGGCCGCCCGTGGCGAGCGTGAGCATGCCGGCGGTCAGGCCAACGAACGACGTCGGCGACGCCCAGGCATACACCGCCACGCGGATCAAGGAACGTCCAGCCTGCATCGTGGTTTCCGGAGATGACTGAGAGATTGCTCCAGGTCTTAACGGGAACCTTTGCCCATCATGAGGGCTGGTCTTGTTCGCGTCAAGCTGGCGGCGGGGTTGGTTTCCGCAATTTGGGATGGTCGATCGGCTTGACCTCTCCTTGTTTGTCGAGTTGAATCCGATTGAGCCAGAGAGGGCAACCTCGTTATGGTGGGGCGATCAAAGGGTTCTTTGGTCGACTCGAACACTCTGACCCACGAGGTCTCATGCGTCTGGCCCACCTTCGGATCGGCAACTGGTGTTTGCTGGGCGTGCTGGCGACGGCTGGGTTCCTGAACACGCCCGGGCGGGCCGACGACCAGGGGCAGCCGAAGTGCGAGGCCCCCGGGTTGCTTGGTCTGCCTCGCGCCGAGTACCAAGGGAGACGGGCGGCCTTGATGAAGCGGATCAAAGGCGTCGAGGCCGATCGACCCGGCCCCGATCGCGACCCTTTGATCGTTCTGCGAGGGGCGGCGCGTGAGGACCGCCAGGATTATGAGCAAGGGCGATTCCGCCAATCGAGCCCGTTTGCCTACCTGACCGGGGTCGATCTCCCGGGCGCGTCCTTGCTTCTCCGCCCGAACACCGGCAAGGCCACGCTCTATTTGCCCGGGCCAGGGCACGGCGATGATTCCGCAACGGCCCGGAACCTTGACGACGGCTTCGCGAACGTGGCTTCGACCGATCGGTTCCCGGGCGACGTCTTCACCGCGATCGGCGAGGCGTCGGAGGGTCAGAACCGATCGGTCGTCTACCTGCTCGATCCCGAGCCCAAGGCCGATTCCAACTCGGCAAATGCGCGGTTTGCTCGCCTGATCCGCGCCGGGGCGGCCCGTGCTGAGTTCAAAGACCTGGCGCCTGCCCTGGCTGCGATGCGTAAAGCGAAGTCCAGCGAGGAATTACGCCTGATCCGCCAGGCGATCGCGATCACGGAGGCTGCGCACAAGGGCGTCATGCGGGTGGTTCGACCGGGCTTGTTTGAATATCAGCTTGAGGCGAAGATCATCGGCACGTTTCTGGACCGTGGGGCGTTGCGGCCCGCCTTCGCGTCGATTGTCGGCTCGGGACCGAACGCGGTGATTCCCCACTACTTTGACAATCAGCGGCAGGTCCTCGACGGCGACCTCGTGGTGGTGGACATCGGCGCGGAGTTTCAGTATTACGCCGCGGACCTCACGCGCACCTATCCGGCCAACGGCCGGTTCAGCCCCAGACAGCGGGAAATTTATCAACTGGTGCTCGACACCCGGGCTGACGTCGCCAGCCGGATGAAGCCCGGCGAGACCCGGTTGCGCGAGGTCACGGGCTGGGCTCGTGAATTTATGAGCAAAAGTCCACTACGGGCCAAGGGGCGTGACGGCAAAGAGCAAACGATGGATCACTTTTTCATTCATGGATTGAGTCATTATCTTGGCCTGGACGTGCATGACCCGGGAGACGTGGACGAACCGATTGAGGTGGGTGAGGTGTTCACGATCGAGCCTGGCATTTATCTCAAAGGGGAGAATATTGGGATTCGGATTGAAGATGATTATGTCATGACAAAGGATGGTCCCGAGTTGTTGTCGAAGGGACTTCCGAGCGACCCTGATGAGATTGAGCGTCGGATCAAAGGGTGTGCGGGTGATGTTTGCCCGGTGCGGGAGCAATCGCGAACAGGAGATTGATCGAGATGGATTTTGAATTCAGTGAGGCGCAGCAGACCTGGCACGACTCGGCCTTGGCGTTTGCTCGCGAGCACCTGTCTGATCCGGACCTGATTGGGCGTGACGAGCGTCGGGAGTTCTGGCGAGAGGGCTGGAATCGTTGCGCCAAGTTCGGGATACACGGCTTGCCGATCCCGAAGGAGTACGGCGGTCAAGGACAAGACCTGCCGGTGACGATCGCGGCGATGGAGGGCCTGGGATACGGTTGCGAGGACAACGGCTTGATCATGGCGATCAACGCAGCGCTTTGGACCGTCACGATCCCGATCTTGACTTATGGGACCGAGGCGCAGAAGCAGCGGTACTTACCCAAGCTGTGCGACGGTTCGCTCTTGAGCGCCAACGGGGCGAGCGAGCCAGAAGCGGGTTCGGACATCTTCTCGATGAAGACGCGGGCGGAGCGGCGAGGAGATTCGTGGGTGCTCAACGGCGGCAAGACCTGGGTGACCGCCGGCCCGATCGCGGAGTTTTTCGTCTGTTTCGCAGTGACCGATCCGACCAAGGGGGCGATGGGCATCAGCGCGTTTTTGGTGCCGAAGGAGGCCCCCGGGTTCCGCGTGGTTCGCGAGATCCCCAAGATGGGCGTGCGGTCGGTGCCGATGGGCGAGATTGCGTTCGAGGATTGCACCTTGCCCTCGGACGCCTTGCTAGGCAGGGAAGGACGAGGCGCGGAAGTCTTCTTGTGCTCGATGGAGTGGGAACGTGGGGCGATCTTGTCGGCGGCCCTTGGGACGATGCGCCGGCAGTTGGAGCGCTGCGTGGCTCACGCACGCAAGCGGACGCAGTTCGGCCAGGCGATCGGCAAGTACCAGGCGGTCGCTCATAAAATCGTGGCGATGAAAGTCCGGCTGGAGACCTGCCGCCCGTTGGTCTACAAGATTGGCTGGCTCAAGGCCAAAGGGGCCGACGCGACCAGCGAAGCAGCGATGGCCAAGCTCCACGTCTCGGAGTGCTTCGTCCAGAACAGCTTGGACGCCGTCCAGATTTTCGGGGCCCTGGGTTACATCACCGAGACCGGGCTCGAGCGCGAGCTGCGCGACAGCGTGGGAAGCACGATTTATTCAGGAACGAACGATATTCAGAAGAATATCATCGCGCGTGGATTGCGTCTCTAGCGCCAGGAATTCAGACAGCCGCCACCCTTTGGCCGAGCGACCTTTGCCTTGCTTTCGATTGAGCGGGGACCAGAGACGCGGTGCTAGTCACTGGCGGGGGGTTCTCGGTTCGGGTATGACTATCCGATCATTGCCGACTCCGCATTCCAGAGGCGTCTGGAATCGGGGCGATCCAGACACACACGAGCCGTACCCTTGGTTTGGGGGACCCGTTCCGATGGTCGAGAATCTGTACAAGGCCCCTTCCGAGCTCGATCGACCGGAGGTCGGTTCGAACCAGACGCTCTTGTTCTGGGCCTGTTTTATCGCGATCGTCGCCACGGCGTTCGGCTTCGTGGTCCGCACGCAGATCATCGGCGAGTGGGGTCGGGAATTCCACCTGAGCAAGACGCAACAGGGGGAAATCTTCGGCGTCGGGCTCTGGCCGTTCGCCATCAGCATCGTCCTGTTCAGCCTGATTATTGACCGGATCGGCTACGGCAAGGCGATGTTCTTCGCGTTTTTCTGTCATTCGACGTCGGCGATTGTGACGATCTTCGCCAGCCCGATCGCCAAATCAATGGGCTTGGATGTTTATTGGGTCCTGTACATCGGCACGTTCATCGTGGCCCTGGGCAACGGGACGGTCGAGGCGGTGACGAACCCGGTGGTGGCGACGCTCTTTTCAAAAGAGAAGACGAAGTGGCTGAACCGCTTGCACGCCGGTTGGCCGGGGGGCCTGGTCCTGGGCGGGGTGATCGCCTTGGGAATGGGCGACATGAGCTGGAAATATAAGGTTGCGTTGATCTTCCTGCCGGTCGTTGCCTATGGTCTGTTGATGCTGCG
>JBDTIR010000366.1:0-3432 GCA_039936275.1 Isosphaeraceae bacterium
TACCTGATCGAGCCCACGGCCAACCTGACGGGCGTCGCCCTGGTCTGGGCCCTGGCCAATGATTCCGGGGTCGCCTGGGGCGGCTTGCTGGTCTTGGCCGGACTTGGGGTCATGCGCGACGCCTTACAAACCAAGCTCTTGCGCGGATCGTTCCCCAAGCTGCGTCACCTGGCCCTCAGCCCGGTCAAAGACCTGTTCTTGCTGCCGATCTGGGTCGACGCCCTGGTCAACCGCCACGTCCAATGGCGTGGCAATCGGTTCTACATCGGCCGGTTCACCCGCCTGCGAAGCACCCGCACCCCCTTGCGGGTCCGCCGCCGAGTCCGCCGGGTCCGCCGCCTCCGAACGCAGCATAATTCCTAGATACGTGTCCGTCCCGGACGCATCTTATTAACGTAGGGCGTCCGTCCCGGACGCATCGTCAAAACCCGAGACGGTCGCCCACGCTTCCGGCGATGCAATCCTCCCATCTTACGCGACCAATAAAGGGGCATCGACCCGCCGAGGTCCTTCGGGGTAGGATCAACCCCGCCGCAGAGGCCTTTTGGAAAAGACCAGATCTCAAAGTCGGCGCGGAGAGGCAAAGCATCATGAGCGGTTGGATGTGGTTGCGAATCGGGGCGATGTCCGGGTTCCTGGCCGTTGCGGCGGGGGCCTTCGGCGCGCACGGCCTGGATGGGAAAATTGAACCGCGCCGCCTGGCCAATTTCGACACGGCGGCGACGTACCAGATGTACCACGCCCTGGCCTTGCTGGCGGTCGGCTTGCTGGCGGCGTCTGGCCGATCCGGAATGGCGGTTACGGTGGCCGGCTGGGGGTTCCTGGTGGGAACCCTGATATTTTCGGGCAGCCTGTACGCCCTGGCCCTTACGGGCGAGCGCCGGCTGGGGATGATCACGCCGTTCGGCGGCCTGGCGTTCCTGGTCGGCTGGGCGGCGCTCGCCGTCGCGGCCAAAGGGGCGGGACCAGGAAGTCCGTAGGGCGCGGCGATCCTTCTGGATTTCGGTGACTCAAAATGCCCATGCCCCTTGGTCGTCCCACTCGATCGAGATTTCCAGGTCGCAAGGGGCTCGCCGTCGAGGGATCGAGGCGTGTATACTTGCCGGGGCCGATCGGGATGGTGAGGGCGTTTGGGGGCGGTCCTATTAGGATGGGGCATGAATACGTATATCGTGACGGTGACGGCGGCGGACCGGGTGGGGATTGTCCATTCGGTGACGGGTGCGGTGCGCGACCAGGGGGGGAACATCCTGGAACTGAGCCAGACCGTCATGCGGGGCTACTTCACGATCATCCTGGCCGCGGAGTTCGCCGAACCGCGCGACCCGGGCGAGCTCGGCCGGACGATCGCCGAGCAAGGGCAGCGGTTCGGCTTGACCGTCGCGGTCATCGCCGGCGAAGACCGGGCGATGGAACCCCAGGTGCCCGACGGCGAACGGTTCTTGCTCACGGTCCTGGGGGACGACAATCCCGGGCTGATCCATCAGATCGCCGGCTGCCTGGCCGATCACGGCGTGAACATCGTTGACCTGCATGCGCGCTCGGTCGGATCAAAATTCTCGCTGGTGATGGAAGCGTTCTTGCCGCCCGACCTGCCGCCAGGGACAATCCGGACTGAACTGGAGCGGTTCGGTCGCGACCGGGGCCTGGAATCTTATGTTCAACACGAGAACATCTTTCTCGCCACCTCCGAACCCGGGCCGGTGCGCGTCGGCCCGGCGCCGAACCCCCTGGGCGGGGCCGCCGTGGTGCCTCACTGATGTTCGCGCAGGCTCCTCTATATACATGCGAACTTATTCAATTTTGACTTGATTCAAACGCAAGAAGGGGCCGCGCCTTGTACCGTACCGAGGACGTCCTGTCGACGTTGGGGATGGTCCGGCAACACAAGCTGGACGTGCGCACGGTGACGATGGGCATTGATCTGGCGCCTTGCGCGTCGCCAAACCCGATCGTACTGTGCGACCGGATCAGGGACCGGCTCTTGAAGTACGCAGGGCGGTTGCGCGCCGTTTGCCGGGATGTGGAGAACCGTTACGGGATTCCGATCGTTAATCGCCGGATCGCGGTCAGTCCGGTGGCTCAGGTGGCGGCTGGGCACTCGGCGGACGGTTATCTGGCGGTGGCCCGCACGCTCGACGAGGTGGCGGCCGAGGTCGGGGTGGACCTGGTCGGCGGGTTCACGGCCCTGGTGCAGAAGGGGTGGACCGAAGGGGACCGCCGCCTGATCGCCGTCATGCCCGAGGTCTTCTCGACGACCGAACGGGTCTGCGGCTCGGTCAACGTCGGCACGACCGCGGCGGGGATCAATATGGATGCGATCCTCGCGCTTGGATACGTCTTGAAGGACGCCGCCGAGCGGACCCGATCGCACGACGGCTTCGGCTGCGCCAAGCTGGTGATTTTCGCCAACGCCCCCACAGACAACCCGTTCATGGCCGGCGCGTTCCACGGCGCTGGCGAGCCCGACTGCGTGATCAACATCGGCGTCAGCGGCCCGGGGGTCGTCAAGGCAGCCGTCGAAGACCTCGTGGCTAACTCCCCCAGCCGGCCGACCCTGGGCGAGATTGCTGAGGAAATCAAGAGCACCGCGTTCCGAGTGACGCGGGTCGGCGAACTGATCGGCCGCGAGGTCGCCGCGCGTCTGGGAGTTCCGTTCGGGATCGTGGACCTCTCGCTCGCGCCGACGCCCCAGGTGGGCGACTCGGTCGGCGAGATCCTTCAGGCGATGGGCGTCGCCAGGCTGGGCGCACCAGGCACAACAGCGGCCCTGGCCTTGCTCAATGACGCGGTGAAGAAAGGCGGCAGCTTCGCCTCATCGTCCGTCGGCGGCCTCTCCGGGGCCTTCGTCGCGGTGAGCGAGGACGCCGCCCTGGCCGACGCGGTCGAACGCGGCGACCTGACCCTGGCCAAGCTCGAAGCGATGACGGCCGTCTGCTCGGTCGGCCTCGACATGATCGCCGTCCCCGGCGACACCGACGCCGAAACCCTGGCCGCCCTGATCGCCGACGAGGTGGCCATCGGCGTCATCAACCACAAGACCACCGCCGTCCGCGTGATCCCCGTCCCTGGCAAGGCCGCCGGCGAGCGCGCCGTCTTCGGCGGCCTCTTCGGCGAGATGGTCATCCTGCCGATCCACGCCGCAGGCGGCAGCACCGCGTTCGTCCAGCACGGCGGCCGCATCCCCGCCCCGCTGTCGAGCCTGAGGAACTGAGCCAACTACGTTCCGAGAGCCGGCCTTCTTGACATCATTGACGGCCGAGCCGATCTCATCTCATGCTCGCACCGAGCCACCGCCTACTGCTCCCTGGAGGGGTGGCACGTTGGACCGTATTCATGCTGCTCGAAAGACGAGCGGTCACATGGGGGCTCTTGGACAGGAATCTGAAGCCGGGCAAGCGTAGATTATACGGACCTTAGAAAGTTTATCGC
>JBDTIR010000367.1:0-10178 GCA_039936275.1 Isosphaeraceae bacterium
AAATCCCGTTTTATGCTCAGATTGGCACTCGTGAATTGTTCCTGGTCGATCGTGATCCGTGGACCCTGGAACTCTATCGCCTGGACGGCGGGGCCTTGGTCCTTGCCAGCAAGTCGGACTTGTCACAACCGAATGTGCTGACAAGTTCCGTCTTGCCCTTGACGTTCCGCTTCGTTCCCGGCGAAGGCCGGCCGCGTATCGAGGTCGTCCACGCCGACGGGGTCCAGCGCTGGCTGGTTTAGTTCGTGGGGCGTGTTTCACAAAGCGCTATGAGGTCTCGATTTCGGTCGTCACTCCAGGTTTAGCCAGTTCGCGGTCGAGCCACTCCAGGGCGTCGCTCTTGCTGGCGACAACGCGCTCCAACTGGGCCTCGCGCACCATCTCCAGGATCACCTTGAACCGTGGGCCGGGGTTCAGGCCGTGCCGTTGCAGGTCGTGGCCAGTCAGGAGCGGCGGCGGGCAGATTGGTCCGGTCGGCTGCTCATGCAAGTACCAATGGCAATAATCGACGTGGCTGGTGTCGCCGTCGGTGGCCAGGGCGTCGGCACGATGCAAGGCCAGCAATTCCTCAATGCCGGGCATCGCCAGGATGCGTTTGAGCTTCGCCTCACGCAGTTCCTTGGCCTGGCCGAGGTATTGATGAAATTCGACCAGCCAGGCGATCCGTTCGCGCTCGGCGTTTGAGAGTTTGAGATCAACGCACATCTGTGTAGCAATGCGCTTGCCGATGATTTCATGGTTATGAAACGTGACTCGCCCGTCTTGCAGTCCCTTGGAACCCGGCTTGCCCACGTCGTGAACCAGAGCGGCGAAGGCCAACGGGAAGGTCGGCTCCGTCGGCAGGTGTTCCAGCACGAGCATTGTGTGGTCCCAGAGGTCGCCGGTCGGCTGGACCGGCTTCCCCTGAAACAAGCCTTTCATCGGCACCAAGGGGGGCAAGACCGCAGCGACCAGGCCGACGTCAAACGCCAGATTCATCGCCCTGGCGCGGGTTGGGTGGACCAGCATCCTGCGGAGTTCATGGGCGATTCGTTCGGCGGCGACGGCAACGACCTGATCGGCCATAGCGACCAGGGCCGCGCGGGTCCCGGGCTCGATTTCCAGGTCGAACCGGGCGGCGAACCTCACGGCGCGGAGTAAGCGGAGCTTGTCCTCGGTGAACCGTTCTTCAGGGGCCCCGATCGCGCGTAAGGTCCGCCGTTCCAGGTCGGCGCGGCCGCCGACGTAGTCGATCACCTGGCCGTTCAAGGGGTCGAAAAACATGCCGTTGATCGTGAAGTCACGGCGTGAGGCGTCCGCCTCGGCCGTGCCGAAGACGACCGATTCAGGGCGTCGGCCGTCGAGATAGCGGCCGTCGCTCCGGAAGGTGGCGACTTCCACCTCGCCCGCCCCTGGTGGTCCCAAAACCCGGACCACGCCGAAACTCACCCCCACCGGAACCGTGCGGCGGAATAAGGCCATCACGCGCTCTGGCGGTGCGTCTGTCGCCACGTCGTAATCCGCGGGTGCGTGTTCCAGCAGCAGGTCGCGCACGCAGCCGCCCGCCCAGAGCGCCTGGCACCCGGCCTGTCGGAGCCGAGAGACGACCTCGACCGCGAATTCGCGATGGGGATCAAGGCTCGGCATCGTCCCCTCCGTCGTTGTCGTTGTCGTTGGCCGTGGGCGTTTCTTCTCCCAGGCCCCCCTCGCCGACTGTGCCCAGGGCCAGATGGGTTCCACCGTAGCGGCGGACGTCCCAGGCGTCGGCCTTGGGTAAATTCTCAGCTCCGAAGATTCGACCGGCTTCGACCAGGAGGATCGATTCCCGAGGTAGTTTGCCAACCAATGTTTCGAGCAATTGACGCATCCGCTCCGGTTTCTGCTGGTATTCCGCGTAGGGCGGGTCGATGAAGACAACGACCGGCTCGGAATCGAGCGGTGCATACGACTTGATCCAGCGGAAGACGTCGGCCACGACCACCGAACCCCGGTCCTCATAGCGGAGCGTGGCCAGGTTGGTGCGGATCAAGGCGGCGTTTTCGCGATCGCGTTCGATGAACAGGGCGCGAATCGCGCCTCGACTCAGTGCCTCCAGGCCCAGGGCACCGGTCCCCGCGAACAGATCGACCACGACACGCCCTTCGACCGCGTCGCGCAGGATGTTGAAGACTGACTCGCGCACGAAATCACTCGTGGGGCGCGTCAGGTCCCGTTTCGGACCGTTGATCTTATGACCACGGCGCTGACCGGCGATGATGCGCATTGGGGCAACGATCCTCCTCTTCGCAACGCCTCCGGATTCGTTTCGGTCCATCGTAGCACGATTTTCGTCCAAGGGGCACGGTCGTACCGTTGACATTTCAGGAGGATCGCAAAGTCCAGATTCCAGATTCCAGAATGTAGGGTGGACGTCCTGGCCGCATCTTCTCATGTAGAGAAGCCGTTCCGGCCGCAACGTCAAAATCGGTCCCCGGGCATCGGGATTGACGCGAACCCGGTCGGTGGGGATACTCCGCCGACTCAAACAAACCCCGACAGGCCGCCTCCAAACGCAGGACATGGACGTCATGCTTCGGCCCACCCTCGCGGCGACCCTGGTCGCCTTGCTCTTGTTCGCGCCTGCTGCGACGGTCGTCGCCGATTCGGAGGCGCTCGATCGGGCCCAGACCTTGCTTGAGCGCGACGACGGTCGCTCGGCCGTCGCAGTCCTGGAAGCGGCCCTTCCAGGGGCCCGGGCCGGGGACCGATCCGCCTTGCTCGACGCTCTGCGCCAGGCTTACGAACTCGCCGCCCGCCAGGCTGCGGATGCCGGCCTCGACCGTGAGGCTGAGGACTATCGAGACAACCTGCGGATCATCAACCGCAAGGTGGGTCCCAAAACCACCCCAGACGCGTCGGTCACTGCCCCTGCCCCCGTGATCCCGACCCCGGCCGATCCGACCCCGGTTGAAATTCCCCGGGCCGTCCCGATTCCTCCCGAGCCAGCTCCACCTGAGCCCGTGACCATTGAGCCCATCCCCGAACCGAAGGCCCCTGAAGCCGAGACCCGGGCCCCGGGTCGTGCTGACGCGCCGACAATCGCCGACGCCGACGCCGCCTTTCTCGCCAAACGGTACGCCGACGCTGAACAGCACTACGCCGCTCTCGCCAAGGCTAACCGCCTGCCTGAGCAGCGTCGGGACGCCTGGGCCTATTGTCGCTGGTACGCCGTTGTTCGCCGGATCAATGCCCGCCCCGACGACCCGGCCGAGTGGGCCGCGATCCACGAAGAAATCGCCTCGATCCGCCAGCTTAGCCCCAAGAACTGGTTCGGCGAGTATCTTCGCAACCTTGCCGCCGACCTCGCCCCGCCAGGTCGCAAACCCCGCCCCGGGCAAATGACCGTCCGAGGCGCGGCCCCCGAGGAACCTGTCCGTTCTCGGTCTCAACCGGTGATTTCGCCACGATCCTCCAAGGTCAAGGAAGCAACCGCCCCTCCGGCCGCCTCGAACAACGTTGGCCAGCCCGGGACGCCCGAAGCGGGCTGGCTGGTCTGGGAAACGACCAACTTCCGGATCTTCCATCGAGACGAGGCCCTGGCCGAGCGCGCCGCCCGTGCTGCGGAATCGACCCGCGAGACGCAGTCTCACCGCTGGATCGGCCCGGCGGCCCAGGCCCCTTGGACGCCTCGTTGTGATATCTATCTCTATCCGACCCCTGCGCTTTACAGCCAGCGCACCGGCCAGCCCGAAGACTCACCGGGCTATTCCCGGATGGGTCTGAACGGCGGCCGGGTCGTCCAGCGGTTCGTTCACCTTCGAGGCGACCATCCCAACCTGCTGACCGCCATCTTGCCTCACGAAGTGACCCACGTCATCCTCGCCGACCTCTTCCCCGATAAACCGATTCCCAAGTGGGCCGACGAGGGCATGGCCGTTCTCTCGGAGCCCACCGCCGAGCAAGACCGCCGGATCGCCGACCTCGCCGGGCCGCTCACCTCTCGCCGCCTGTTCAAGCTGGCCGACCTGATGACGATGGACTACCCGGACGGCCAGTACTGGGACCTCTTCTACGCTCAGAGCGTCTCGCTCACTCGCTTCCTCGTGGAGCGCGGCACCCCTGCCCAGTTTATCCTCTTCCTCCAAGGGGCCGAGCGTGGCACTGTCGAGGACGAACTCCGCAGGGTCTATCAGTTCAAGAGTATTAACGACCTCCAAGGTCAGTGGCTCGCCCACGCCAAATCCTCCGCCCCCGCAGCCACCGCTCGCAACGAGTCGAGCAGCGAACGCAAGTAAGCGGCGATCCGAATATGAGAAGCGTCGTTGGCTTGTGTGGACGTGTGAAACGCGCCGATCGCCTCAATCGCATCGAATTCCGACTGGGAGGTCTGCGATGGCTATGCGGCCCCGTGTCTGTCTTTCGTCGAAGATCGGCGACCGTTGGGGAATGCCACAGGCCGGGATCTCGATCCACGGCATGTCACGCATTGAATCTGCTCAAATCCAGGATTACTTTGCTGACCTCACCGATCCAAGACGTCGCGCTGTCGCTTCAATCACGATGAATCGGTCGAGGGAGAACTTACCGTCGCAAGGGCGGCGGGGCCATCGCAGGACTCAGTTGGTTGGTGAACGCGGCGACGACTTGCGGCAGGGCGGCAAGCTGAAGGTGGATCAAGCCGCCGACGGCGTGCTTGCGGTAGTACATGTCGCCGGAGCCGGTCAAGGGGCCGAACCGCGAGGGGCAGTCGCAAGGTTCGGGGGTCGGCCTGAGCCGCCAGCGGCCAGAGCGATAGCCGCGCACCACCGTACCGGGCGGACCGAGCCAGCTCTCAACGCACAGGGTGCGCTCGACGGGCGTTGGACCGATCGGGTTGGAACGCAGCTCGGCTTCGAATGGGAGGATGCCCGCGCCCGGAATCCGGCGGCCGTCAAGAATCAATGACTGGCCGAGGTACGCGGTGCCGCCCCCTTCAGAGTAAATCCGTAGGCCGCGGCAGACATGGTTTCGCAAGGTCGTGATCAGGCAATGGTTCTTGGCCAGGGCGTCGGCGTACTGGTCGGCATAGCCGCAACCGATCATGACCAGATCGACGGCCTCGGGTAGCGTCTCGCTACAGAGCGGCGAGAACTCAACCAGTTCGGCACCCAGGGTTTCGAGCAATTCCAAGGTGTCCGGGTAATAACCGCCGAACGCCTCGTCCTGGGCATACGCGATCCGGAACCCGCGGCCACGATCCGCCAGAGGGAGACGTCCCGGAGCTTCAGGGAAGGGCCGGCTCCTGGCCAAGGCGGACAGGGTGGCTTTGTCGACAAACCGAAGGAAGCTGGCGGCGAGCCGATCAAGGGCGGCTTTCGGCGGCGGGCTGTCGGGCCGGGCGTCCTGGATTTCGGCTCGGGCCTCGGACAGTTCTTCCACCGCGCCGATCACCGGCCTCTTGAGGAACCAGGAAACCATCTGGCGAATCGGTTCAAAGGCGTCGCGGTCGGGCAAGCCGTCAAGCAAGACGGCGTCGATCTCGGCGGGCAGGCGAGGAAGATGGAAGTCGGCCCCCCCTCGGCAATCCACGACCGCCACCAAGGGGAGGTTCAGGGCGTTGGCCAGAGAGCCGAGATGGCCTGGATGATCGTATGGGGACCGATCCGAGGCCGGTTCGGTGCGATCCAGGGTTCCCTCGACCACGGCCAGGTCCATGCGTCGGGCGCCTCTGGCGAAGACTTCTCGGCAGATCGGTGCGGGCATGAGCCAGTCGTCGAGGTGCCGGCCGGGCAGGCCGGTGGCCCAGCCAACCGCCCCCTGGCTGACGGGACGGGCCCTCGAGACGAAGTGCTGGACCCGCCAACCTTCGACCGTCAGACCCGCCATCAGGGCCAGACAGGCGGGGGACGGGTCGGTCCCGGTCGATGCGGTCACCAGTGCCAGGCGAGGAAGGACAACCATGCGTGGTTTGGTCCAAAGCTGGGGGGTTATGCGCCAACGAGCGCCTTAAAAGGCCCTCTTTGGGATCGTGCGGAACACCCAAGGGCGATCGGCGGTGTCGAGACGACGACCGGCCTTCGCATCGCGAACGACTCCGCCGGGGGACGTTCGCGATGCGGCCTTGGTTCGTTGACAATGAATGATAGGGAAGAATACCTACTGGTCAAGGGCGAGCGTCAATCGCCGGCGCGGGCGTCGAGGCGGGTTTCGAAGCGGCGGCCTCGTCGGCATAGAAGATTTCGCAGAGTGATCCCAGCAGTCGCCCGGCCGTCGTGGTGCCGTCAGACACCGACCCGTTCAGGGGGACGTTGTTGATGAAGAAGGCGAAGACCAAGGGGCGGCCCGACGCGGTTTCCATGTAACCGGCCAGCCCTTTTCCGGTCATGACCGACTTGCCCGTCAAGCCGTCCTCGACCCAGTAGGTGCCGGTCTTGGCCCTGGCGTGGCCGCGAACCGGGCTCTCGCGACTAACGTGCTTGGTTAAGGTGCCGTCGCGACCGAGAACCGGCAAGGCCGCCTCGTAGGCGTGAAAGTCAGGCCGCTGAGCCATCGCCCGCAAGAGGGCGACCGTTGCCTTGGGCGTGACCAGGTCGGCCCGCTCGCCCCCCGCGCCGCCTGCGAACGAGATCGTGGTGACATCCACTCCGAGTTGCTTGAGCAAGGCCCCTTCCCGCCTCAGGCCCGCCTCGGCCGTCGTCTCACCGTGCTGGGCGGCGATCAGCAAAGGGAGAGTGCTGGCGTGCAGGTTCTGGCTGACCTTGAGAATCACCTTGAGATATTCTCGGAACGGCGGTGAGGTGTACTCGGCCACCGTCGTCAAGGCGGCCAGCTCGGTCTGATCTGGCAGGCGGTCTGCGTTATTTTCACCGAGCGGCGAGGCGGAGACCTGGACCCCGCGCCTCTGGAGCGCCTCAATGAACAAGGCACGCGCGAACGCCGCCGGCTCCCTGACTTCATAAATCTTGACCGCCTTGGGGTGGCCGGCGGGCAAACGGCCGCGAACCGAGAACCGCCTGGGACCCACCGAGCGAACGCTGACCGTCGGCGACTCGCCTTCGGCCACGGTCTCGACCCGGGCGTCCATGGTCACGAACGCCGTCTCCGGAACGGTTCGCACGGTCGCTAGCTCGCCAGGCTTCGAGGCTGGGCTCACGACCACATCCACGAGATTATCGTTGATGACGATCGGCGAGACCCGGCTCGGGCCGCTTCCAGAGCTGCGCGCCGCCTCGAACAGGCGATCATCGACCAGGACGTCGCCAGTGATGGCTCGGATGCCCGAGTCGTGGACCTCCCTGGCCAGATGGTCGAGACCGGCCAAGGGGTCGGTCGGAACCAACTGGGCGTTTAGGTTGCCGCCGGCATAGGAGTGGTCGTCGTCGGTGAACAGCAAGGTCCCGTCGGGCCCGGTCCGGCCGCCGAGGCTGAGATCCCCCTTGGCCACCAGAATCAGGTCGCCGCTCAGGGTGCCGTCGGCGTCCACTTTCCCTTTGCGGACGACCGGGGTGACAAAGCGATGGTCCGCCCCAAGCTCAGTCAAGGCGGCGGCGGTCGTGAACAGCTTCGTGACCGAGGCCGGGCAGAAGAGTTGATCGGCATTGCGCTGATAGACCGGTTCGCCCGTCTTGCCATCGACCACCAGCAAGCCCCAGTGGGCCGACTGGAAGCCCGGGGTACTCAAGACCGCGTCAATCCGCGTCTTCGGCTCCTCGGCGCGTACCAGCCCTGTTGAGACCGCAAGCGCCGTCACCAACCAACCGCGAAACAAGCTCTGAATCCGCATGACTCGACCTCGACGGGGTCCGGGGATCGTCCGACCATTGATTTGCCGGGCGTCGGCACCCGGCCTCCGCCATGATAAAGCGTCGAGGGCCGTTCGGGCACTCCCTTGGTTCCGGAAGTTCCCAACAAAAGGGGTGGCCTCGGCCTCGATTTCGGGCGTTCTGGACGTCCGTCCATTTTGGTTTCGCTGATTCCAAACCGGTCCGTGCGGGCCTTCCTGGTTGAAACCTGCGGCCGCTTGCAGGACGATGGAACCAACCAATCGGGGAAGGTCGCCGATTTCCGGCCGAACCATTTGGGAAAAGGCCCTCGTCACGTGACTTCCTCCTTATTTTTTCCGAGCCCGACCAGACGCTTTGGCCGGTGAATGATGCCCCTGACCTTGATGACCCGGCTCGATCCGCTGCGGCGGGTCCGTTGCCCTTTCTGCTTCGAGTCGTTCGCGGCGTTCGAGATGCACCTACGGTGCAACGACCACGGCTGCAAGACCGATTTCGCCCACATGATCGAAGACCCGATCCTCTCCAGGACCCTGAACGGTCGACGCGCCCCGGAGACGGCCGGCTCGGTCCTGCGCGGCCCCTGGTGGATCAACCCTCGCGTTGATTACCGACGAGGCGTCCGCCGCCATCTGGATTGGCTGGTTTTGCCAGGTTCCCTCTCTTGCCCCCATTGCGACAAGCTGACCGATTATCGGCTCTGCCCACGTTGCCACGTCCACCTGCCCGACTCGGTCGTCTCGCTGGGCGCGGGGCACATCGCCATCTTCGGCCCGCAGTCGGTCGGCAAGACGACTTTCATCACGGTCTTGATTCACGAACTCGACCACCGCGTCGGGCCGGAACACGGGTTCATTCTGGAACCCTTGACTGACGAAATCCGTGAACGCTACGACCGCGAATATCATGAACTAACCTACGGCGGCAGTCAGTTCGGCATCGGCGAAGACCTCTACGGCGAGTCGTACCGCCGCAGTCACTCGGCCACGCCCAGCCTGGACACGAACCGGGGGGTCTTGCTGCCGTTGGTCTACCGGCTCACCCGCCACAAAGGGCGCGGCAGGGCCAGCACCTTGCTCTCGTTCTTCGACACCGCTGGCGAAGACTGGGAGATGAATATTGATCTCCTGCGCAGCGAGGCTCGCTATCTCGGCCTGGCGCGCGGGCTTCTCTTCCTGGTTGACCCTTTGCGGATCAGGGCCGTCGCCCACGATCCTCGGCTCCACCTGACCGAGAAAGAGAGCCGGGTCCCCGCGGCCGACTACCTCAACGACGTCCGCAAGCTGACCGGCTTCTTCCCCGGGACTCCGGTCAAGACTCCCTTGGCGATCGTTCTGAACAAGCTCGACCGCTGGGGCCACCTGATGGACGAGGGCTCGGCCCTGCGCGAAGTCGCCCGATCGATCCTGATCGCACCGCCCGATCCTGCATTCGATCAGCGGATTCACGAAGAGGTGCAAGAGGCCCTGCGCCGTTGGGGCGCGACCGGGTTTCTTGAGCACGTCGCCGTCAACTTCCCCGAGAGCCGATTCTTCGCTTGCTCGTCGCTCGGCGACGCCGCTCAAGAGCGCGAGGACGCCCCCCAACCTTTGCCGACGCCTCTTTTGATCGATCGGCCGGTCCTCTGGCTCTTGCAAAAGCAAGGACTTTTGTGAACCTCGACCAAGCGGCGACGTGTCGGAAGCCAGTCACGATCTGGGCCGTCGTTCAAAACCAAGGTGGGCCGAACCGAAGAAGGCGAAGACGCATGCTCTTGACGATCACGACGACCCGGCGCCCAGCCACCGACCTCGGTTACTTGCTGCACAAGAACCCCGGGCGGTTTCAGAGCTATGACCTCAGCTTCGGCAAGGCCCACGTCTTCTACCCGGAGGCAGACGACGACCGCTGCGCCGCCTGCTTGCTGCTCGACGTGGACCCGGTGGGCCTCGTTCGTGGCAAAGGGTCGGGAGAGGGACTGCTTGACCAGTACGTCAATGACCGGCCTTACGTCGCCTCGTCGTTGCTCAGCGTCGCGGTCGCGCAGGTTTACGGCTCGGCCCTTCAAGGGCGCTGCAAGGACCGGCCAGGCTTGGAGGCGTCCCCGATGCCCTTGTCGGCCAGGCTCGACGTGCTGCCGGTTCGGGGCGGTGAGACGTTCTTGCGGGCCGTTTTCGAGCCGCTCGGCTACAACGTCGATTGCGAACGCCAGCCGCTCGACGACCACTTTCCCGATTGGGGCGAAAGCCCGTACTACTCGGTAACGGTCGCCAAGGAGACGACGCTTGCGGAACTCCTGACCCACCTCTACGTACTTGTTCCGGTCTTCGACAGCCAGAAGCACTACTTCGTCGGTGACGATGAGTTGGAAAAGCTGCTGGCCAAAGGGGCTGGCTGGCTGTCGAGCCACCCTGAGCGAGAGGAGATCAGCCGCCGCTACCTCAAGTTCCGGACGAACCTCTTCCGTCAGGCCCTCGCCAG
>JBDTIR010000368.1:0-3212 GCA_039936275.1 Isosphaeraceae bacterium
CGCAGGCCGCGGCTCGGCCTTACGATGTGCTCTTGCGAGGGATGGCGAGCGAGGAGCCAGGGGGCACGTTCTCAGAACGAGGCTGGCTCTTTCTCTCACTTTGCAGGCAGCTTGATTTCGACGCGGGGCTCTTAAGCTACACGCCGACCGGCACGACGCAGCCGGTCTCGTGGGCCAGTACGGTCGTGATCGACGGCGTGCCCTACCTGTTCGATCATCGGATCGGCCTGCCCATTCCCGGCCCAAACGGTCAAGGCGTGGCGACCCTGGAGCAGGCGATCAATGACCCGGACGTCCTGAACCAACTGGTGCTCTATTTTCCCGAAGGGCCTTCGTACCCGACGACTTCGGCCGAATTGGCCTCTAGCCAGATCGGCGTCTTGATGGACTCAACCCTGGGTTATCTCTCCCCCAGAATGAGGATCCTGGAAAAGCGGCTCTCGGGCGATAAGCGACTGGTCCTCTTTCGAGATCCGGCGGCCCAGCAGGAAGTCTTCGCCAAGGCGCTGGGGACCAAGTTCGGTGAGGCGACGCTCTGGGCCTTGCCCATTGAGGTTGAGGTCCGCCTGTTCACCGATCCGCAGTTCGTCACCGCCACGCAGTACCCCATCCAGAGGTTCGACTCTCGTTTGCCCCTGCTGGCGGCCAGAATGTCTCAACTTCACGGCGACCTGGACACCGCGATTCAGCGCTACATCGCCTTGCGTTATGCGGAAAACCCCCTGGAAGTAGACCGCAAGACCCCAATCAACCCCGCCGTGCAGCATGACCTGGATATGTACGCCACCTACTTCCTCGGCCTCTGCCAGATCGAGAAGGACCAGCCTGAACAGGCGAAATTCTGGCTCGACCAGACCTTGAAGCTCCTGCCGGTGGCGCGCCCCTTGCCCCCCTACTCAATGTTCCGCTGGGGCGCCTTCACCAACCTTGGCCAGATCCACGATGCCGAAAGCAACCGGACCCGCGCCATCCGCGTCTTCAGCGAGAACGTCCAGACTTCACAAAACATGGGCAACTGGCTCCGCGCCCGTGCCTTGATCTGGACCGACCCGTTCGCCCCCTGAATCATCAAATCCGTGGGTCGTGGACAGAAGAGACCGGAATTGCCAAGCTATCAATATATCCACGCCTTTTATTTTCACTGCCCACTGCTCACGATAACTCTCGCTTCTGAAGGAGACGCCGATGGGGATAGGTGACGCCGACCCTCGCCCCTCCCCGCAGAGTAGGGCCTTGGCCGACCCTGGCCGGTCGGCGCGGACTTCCAAAGGCGAGTCGGCCGCCTCGGCCCGGGTGATCGAAACGACAATTAGCCCGTTCCATTGTCTCTATCAGGATGCGCTTGATTTCCATACCCAGAGCCATCTCCGGCTGAAACGCTCGGAAAGCGAGGCGAGCCGCCTGGCCCGCGCGGCCTTAATGCTCTATCTGGCCAGCGCCGAGGCGTTGATCCACCAGGCGGCGGCCGAGCTGGGTCGGCCCGAACTGGCGCATCTGATCGATGATCCTAACCAGCCGATCTCGACGACCGACGCCTGGCAACTTCTCCCCGTGATCGCTGCCGAAGGGGCCGCCCCCGGGTTTGACCACGAGGCCCCCCCTTGGCCGCAGTTCCTCGAACTTCTCGACCTGCGTAGCTCGTGGCTCTATCCAGGTCGCCCTGAGTCTCGACGCGCCTATTACCTCTCGACCAGACGCGACGCCTCTTATGAACCACTTCAACCCCATCAGATTCCGCCCGGCCTTTCGTTAAAACCGAGCGTCTTGCACTACCCAAGGACCGGCTTGCCGCGCGACCCGTATGCCCTGCGGCCGATCCACCTCGACACCGCCCGAGGCGTGCTCGACGCCGCGATCGCCGCACTCGACCGCCGTCTCGACGGTGCGTTAACTCGCGAGGGCCGCCATCGCCTTGAGCCGATCCGGGTCATCCACCCCCAGTAACCAAAGGTAAGGCGAGACCCGCCCGCAACTCCAGGACAAGAAGATTGGGGTTTCCAGCCCCAAGGGTCGGGCACTATGCTGGGGGCCCCCAACGGGAGAGGAGGCCCGATTTCGATGCGCATCTTAATGGTCACGTCGTTTCCCATCCCAGGCGACTATGACGGCACGGCGATGCTGCCGATCAAGATCCTGCGAGCGCTCAAAAAAAGAGGCGTGGATGTCGTCCTCGCCCACCTGAAAGCGAGACGCCCCTGGGGACTACTCACTCGCGACGAGTTCGAGGGGACGCCCTCATACACCCTCTCGCCTCCGTCATGGGTGGCTGGATTAAACCGGATCGCTCGGGAACACCCGTTTGACTTGGTCCACGCCCAGCACTACGGCGGCGCGACCCGCGCCCTGGCCGCCTGCATCTTGAACCACTGGCCCCTGGTCTACGAGGTCCATTCGCTCCTGGGCGAAGAGGTCGAGCGCGACCGCCTCGGCCGAGGCATGGTGTTCAAAGCCTACGCGACCCTGGAGCGCCGGGTTTACCGCAAAGCATCGGCGGTGATTGTTCTGGGTGAGCAGGTCGGCCGCGTCGTGATCGAGGAAAAAGGGGTTCCCGCCGATCGAGTTACCGTCATCTACCCGGGAATCGACCTGGCGGAGTACGATCAACCAGGCGAACCGGCCGAGATCCCTGGCATTGCGGCAGGGCATCAGGTGGTCATGTATGTCGGCAGTATCGTCCACCCCAACCAAGGGGTGCCGATCCTGATCGACGCCCTCCCTCGCATCTTCGAAGTACGATCCGAGGCGCGCTGCGTCCTGGTTGGCGGTCCTGCCGAAGCCGGCGAGGAATACCGAGCGCAGCTCGGCCGGTTCGGCGACCGACTGATTGTCCTGACCGGGCAAACCCCCGAGCAGGTCGTCGCTCTGACCAGGCGCGCCGACGTCCTGGTTCACCCTCGCCTGGCCTGCCGAGAGAATTACTCGGTCCAGAGCAAGATTGCCGTCTACCTCGCCTCCGGCCGACCGATCGTGGCGACCGACTTCGCCGATTATCTGCCGATCCTCGGCCAGACCGGCGCAGGGCACTTGACGGCCGTGAACCCTGATTCCCTCGCCGAAGGAATTCTCGACGTCCTGAGCGATCCCGACCTCGCCGCCCGACTCTCGGCGGCAACTCGTCCCGTGGCCGAAGAATACTTCGGCATGGACCGCAATATTGACCGCTACCTTAATGTCTACCGTCGCGCTCTCGACGTTAACAGCTCAACTCCTAC
>JBDTIR010000369.1:0-3133 GCA_039936275.1 Isosphaeraceae bacterium
CGTCAATTCCCCAGGCCGTCTCATCCTTGCCGTCAATGGCGAACGCTGCCGGCCCAGTCACCCGGCCTTTGCCGCTCTTATCATCAAAGATCGGCTCCAAGGGAGTTTCCGGCGGGTTGACGTCCGCCGACGCCCGAGAAAACCTGACCTTCTGGACCTTCGTCGGCGCATCGGCAGGAGCGGCCTCGACCTCGAACTCGGTCAAGGCGGCCATCCCCTTGATCGAACGGCCAGGCCCGCTCAAGGGGAGGTCCGGGTGATTGAGCAATTCCAGGCGGAACGCATGGATTTGGGGCGCATCGACCTTGACTGTTAGCTTGACCCGATGTTTCGTGGGTGCATACCCTTGCGCCAGGAATGAGCCGTCCTCTTGCGGCAGATACTTTTGCCCACCGGTGGAGATGTCGTCCACCTCCGGCCGCACGACAAGCCACTCGGTCTGATCGGCCGAGACTGACCGCTCCCAATCGGCCATCCGCTCCGGCCAGTCAGGATTGCGGTGCTTCAAGCCCGCCTCAATCTCCTCAATTTCCTGGAACAAGGCCGCCCGCCGCATCTGCTCTTGGGGAGAATAGACCGGAGTGCTTGCCTCATAAGAATCATTTAGATAGGCGAACATCCGGTAATATTCTTCATGAGTCAACGGATCAAATTTGTGAGTATGGCACTGGGCGCACTGGATCGTCAGGCCCAGAACGCCTTTGCCGATGGCTTCCATGCGATCGAACATGGCTTCCATCCGGAACTGTTCGGGGTCGGCCCCGCCTTCCTCGTTAATCATCGAGTTGCGCAGAAACCCGGTGGCGACCTTCTGATCTTGCGAAGGGCTCTCAAGCAAATCACCAGCGATCTGGTCAATGATAAACTCATCATACGGGAGATCACGATTCAAGGCGTTGATGACCCAGTCGCGATAGGCCCAGACCTGTCGAGGTTTGTCCTTCTCGTACCCGTCGGAGTCGGCGTAGCGCGCGGCGTCGAGCCAGACTCGACCCCAGCGCTCGCCGTAATGAGGCGAGGCGAGCAGTCGAGTGACCTGATTCTCATATGCATCGGGACTTGCATCGTTTCGGAAGGCGTCAAGCTCTTCGATCGTGGGCGGCAGGCCGATCAGGTCGAGGCTGAGCCTGCGGAGCAAGCTCGTCTTGCCGGCCTCTGGCGACGGGTGAAGCCCGTCTCGCTCCAGGCGATCGAGCACGAATGCATCAATCGGATTGCGGCACCACGCTGAGTCGCCGGGACTCGGCGGCGTGGGACGTTGTGGCGGGGTGAACGCCCAGTGCCGCTTGATCTCGGCCCCTTGCTCGATCCAGGCCCGGACCTTGGCGACTTGATCGGCGTTGAGCGCCTTGCCGCTCTTGGGCGGAGGCATCCGGACGCTGTCATCCTCTTCGGTGATCCGCAGGTAAAGCTCGCTCTCTTCCAGATCGCCAGGCACGACGGCCTTGCCGCCCGATTTGGTCGCCTCGAACACGCCGGTCGGGGTGTCGAGCCGAAGTTCCCCCTTGCGCCGCTTGTCGTCCGGTCCGTGACACTGGAAACACTGATTCGACAGAATCGGCCGAACGTCGCGATCGAAATCCACCTTCGCGTCCGATCCCGGGTCTGCCCCCAATGTTGGACTGGCGATCAGCCAGGTCCCCAGGACGACGGGCCAAAGGGGCCGCCTCGGCGACGACCGACGTCTCGAATCCGTTGGCGAGAGACTCATGGGTCAAAGGCTCCGACGTCTCGTCTGGTTCCAGCCAGGGGCCCCTTTGATTTTGGATTCGCGACTCGCGGCGGGCCGCGTACTCCGAGAGGCAGGTTCCAGGGGCGGGCGATTTCGAAGGCGGGACATTTTGATCCTCGTTTCCATCCTACCAGCTTCTCTCGTCCGCTGCGAAGGGGTCGCGCCGTTTCCGTAGGTGGATTGCCAAGGTCGGGACGGGGTGCGAGCGGACACCCTGAAATTCCAGGCTCCTGCACCGATTGAAGCCGAAACCAAGCGGCAAGTTGACGGTCGGAGATCGGCAACCTATAATTGCATGCACTCACCAAGGAACACGAGGTAGAATGGTGTGAAGAGTTCCCCCTCGACGATGCGAGACCAAATTCGATGACCACGAGTTTATTCCAAGGCCGAGACAGGGTGAGCCGCGTTTGGACCCGGGAACCGGGCGACTGGCCAGACCTGAGAGTGGTGGTCCGCCGCCTTTCCAGGCGGTCGGCGGCCTGCTGGCAATGGGTCTGGTGCTCAAGGCGCAATCACCGAACCGACTCCGGAACCTTCTTCGGGTTGTGCTGGCGTTGGGAATGGGTCGATGAGACCGCCGAACCTGTCGGCGAGATCTTTTCGCGGATCACGCTGCCGGTCGCCTGCTGCCCAGACTGCGGTCGAGACCTGGAGATCGCTCCCAACGAGCCACGCGCCATCCGTCGCCCTGTCTGGCCAACAATCTACTCGTGCCGTTGCGGCTTCTTTAAAGGATTCAAGGACGAACCCGAGGACGTCGAGGCGATGGTCTATCACGAAATCGGCCGGCGCTTACTCGATACCGAAAACAATGAATGAACATTAATTAAATAAAATTAATCGTTTCTCCATGACGACTCTGGATCGGAACCGGGGCGGAAACCTGGTTGACCGGGGCGCGGTGGGTCGGGAGAATACCGCTTCGGAAGGACGTCAGCCGCATCACCTTGAGCATTTCCCATGCAAGACTTGATCCGTCAACTTAAAGAGTCGAACTCGACCAAGATCCTGATGCTGGTCGCCGACGGTCTCGGCGGCTTGCCGATCGAGCCGGGTGGCAAGACCGAACTGGAGACGGCGAGGACGCCGAACCTGGACCGCCTGGCCAGCGAGGGGACCGTCGGCCTCAGTCTGCCGGTCGCCCCTGGAATCACGCCAGGCTCGGGCCCCGGGCACCTCGGCCTCTTCGGTTATGACCCCCTGGAACACGACATCGGCCGGGGCGTGCTCGAAGCGCTCGGCATTGGGGTCGAGGTGGGGCCGAACGACGTCGCCATTCGGGGCAACTTCTGCACCATTGACGCCCAAGGCCGCGTCACCGATCGTAGGGCAGGCCGCATCCCCACCGAGACCTGCGCCCAACTGGTCGAGAAGCTCCGGGCGGGGGTTCGAGTGGAC
>JBDTIR010000370.1:0-2965 GCA_039936275.1 Isosphaeraceae bacterium
TGGGTGGCGAGACCGGCGGGTAGAGCGAGAGCGGCAGGTTAAAGACGGCGATCGCGCCGGCCAAGGTGATGACGATCGACAGAACCGAGGCGAAAATCGGGCGATCGATGAAGAATTTTGAGATCACGTCAAGGGCCCCCAAGCGCGGACTGGACCGTCTGCGCCATCAATACACCCCGAGCCGGACAGCGTTCTCAACATGCGCTCAACCCAAAGATCAACAACGGGATCATGTTCCAAGGGTCGGAAGGTCGGGGCGGACGCGAGACCGGGGCGTCCCGGCATCCGTTCCCATTTGAAACGGCGTGAATCATCATTGATCGGGGGGTTTTGGCGTCGGGGGGGCTTTGGCGTCGGCGGGCCGAGTTTCGCTTACGTCGGCCACGGCGACGGCTGGCGTTTTGGCGTCTTCATCGTCTTCGCCTTCGTCGCTCCGGACGATGTCCTTGGCGGGTTTGGGCACGACCTTGGCCCCCGGGCGAATCCGTTGGAGGCCGGTAACGACCACCCGGTCCTCGGGCGTCAAGCCGTCCTCAATCACGCGCATGCCGTGGTCCAGGGTGCCGGACTTGACCGGGCGGTAGGTGACTTCGTCCTGATCGTTGACCACGTAAACGAATTTCCGCCCTTGATCGGTGCCCACAGCTTGCTCGGCGATCATCAAAGCCTTGCGGGGGTTGCCGATCGGCAGGCGGATGCGCATGAACAGACCTGGCGAGAGCACGCGGACCGTGCCGTCGCCGATCGCCGGATTGGGGATTACCGCCCGCACGCGCAGGGTCCCGGTGCTCGGGTCCACCTGATTGTCGGTGAAGTCGATCATCCCTTTGTGGGGGAAGTCCTCTTCGTCGGCCAGGGCGACCATGACGGGGACTTCGGACTCGGTGCGCGAGTGGACCTTGCCTTCGCGGATCAGGCGGCGGATGCGCAGGAGGGTCCGCTCGTCCATGTCAAAGTAGACCTGCATCGGGTCGAGGCTGACGATCGAGGTCAAGGCGGTCACGTCGGCCTGGACCAGGTTGCCCTCGTCCACGAGATTGCGGCTGATTCGGCCGCTGAGCGGGGCGGTGACGCGAGTGAATTCCAGGTTCAGCGCGGCCAACTCTCGGTTTGCCCGGGCGCTGCCGACGGCGGCGCTAGCCTCGGCGTAGTCGCTGGACTTGGCGTCATACTCCTCGCGGCTGATTGCCCCTCGGTTGAAGGTGGCGCTGGCGCGGCGGAAGTCGGCCTCAAGTCGCTTGGTTCTGGCCTCGGTCTGGACCAGCATGGCCTCGGTGCGGTTGAGTTCGGCGCGGTAGGGGCGGGGGTCGATGACGAACAGCAGGTCGCCTTCCTTGACCTCGGTGCCGTCCTTGAAGTTGACCTTGTCCAGGTAGCCGGTGACCCGGGCGCGGACCTCGACGGTGAACACCGCCTGGGTTCGGCCGGTGAAGTCCTCGAAATCGATGATCTCGTCTTCCACCGGCGTACTGACCAGGACTTCGGGCGGCGGGGGCTTGGTGGGTTTGGGCGGTGCCTTCACACACCCGGGGAGCAGGGCGGCCAGGGCCAGCAGGCCGACGATCGGTAAGACGCGATGCGATCCCGACAGACGACGGTTCATCAACTCTCGCGCCATTTGGTGGATGGCGCGCCCCCTCGTGCTTGGGTTCACGGTGTTGGACTCGTCAGTTGATCAATGTCGTGTGGATGCACGCCTGGCCCAGACGTTTCTTCCTGGTCCATCCCGTGGTTCTGACGCTCTGACCTGGTGAGGATGCCGAAGAAGACGACGTCAAGAATGTCCTCGGCGCTCGTGGCGAACGTCTCGGGCCGGCCGCTGAAATACTTCAAGGTCATGGACCCATACATGGCCGCCAGAACCACGTCGGTGATCCGCCGCACCGGGATGTCGCGGACCCGCCCTTCGGCGATCAAGGAGCGGTACAGGTCTCGCCAACGCTGCACGCTCTTCTCGCGATGCACAAAGTAGGTCGGGGTCTCTCGGTCCTTGAACTGGGCCCGTTCCTGGGTCAATAGCTCGACATATTCCGAATGTTCGCCGAAGAAATCGAGGTAAGCACCCACGGCTTTCGTGATCTGTTCGAGCGGGTCGTCCACCCCTTCGGTACTGGCGTCAATCCGGTCCCGGAGCCGGAGCATCACCCGATCGGCGGCGGCGAGAAAGAGGTCACGCTTGCTGGGGAAGTAGCGGTAGAGCGTCCCTTTACCCACGCCGAGTTCATCGGCCAGGCGTTGAGTGTCGGCATTAGCGAACCCGTGCGCGGCGAACAGGCGGGTGGCCGCGTCGAGGATCTCCTCGCGACGCTCTGCGCACCCTTTCGACTCCGCGATCGGCTTTTTCGAGGTGCCTTGGCTCATAGAGGAATACGCCGGTTCACAATCAGGGAGGATGCTTGGCAAGAAGGAATTGCAAAACGGACTGACTGGTCAGTCCTCTCAACATCGTATCCGCGCTTTTGCCCCGAGTCAACAATCGACCCGGAGGATTTGGCGAATCCTGCGGCCGGGTTGGTGGGTGCCTCTGGAGCGTCTTTCCCGGCAATCAACGCGCGGGCGCGATCACGAGGTCAGGTCGGGCTGGCTCGGCCACCTGGTCGGCGTAACGCTTGGAAGGCTGGCAGGACAGATACGACCAGAACACGAGGCCGCACGGCAAGAGCAAGGCGCTGATCGTTTGTGAGATGGTCAGGCCGGCGACGATGGGGGCCTCGTCACCTCGAAGGATCTCGATCAGGAACCGAGTGATCGGATAGGCGATCATCAAGAGCGCCATCACCTCACCGTCGCGGCGGCGTCGGGGGTAATAGATCGTCAAGAGTCCGAGCACGGCCAAGCCGGCCAGGAACGAGTAAAGCTGGGTCGGGTGGACGGGCAGTGAGTAGGCTGAGGAACTGGGAATCAGGCCGTCGTGAACGTGTCTGGCCCAGGGCAAGGTCTTCGCGGGGAACCGGACCGCCCAGGG
>JBDTIR010000371.1:0-2123 GCA_039936275.1 Isosphaeraceae bacterium
CGGTGACGGGCTGGACCTTGTCGAGTTCGTCGATCACTGCGACCTCGATACCGCCCAACTTCGGCAGCGGTCCGCGTCCTTGGAACGGCTTGATCGTGACTGCGGGGAGCGCCTCGGCCACCTTTGCCGAGACCGCGACGTCATACATCGTCTCTGGTCCGACGTTCCCCGCGCCGTCCACCGCCCTGACCTTGAGCGAGACCTTCTCGCCTGCCGGAAGCCCCAGGTCGCGCAGGTGCATTTGCACCCGTTCACCAGTGACCTTGGCAAGTGGAATCAGGTAACGCGGCACGTTTTTACCATTAATATTTGCGAGGAACCCGATCGTTCCGGCGGGGCCGACGTCGGCGGGACTGGCCCACGAGACAAAGGCTTCCCCGGCGGGCAGGTCGGCGACGTCGGATCGGACGTCGTTCGGGGCGGCGGGAGGATCGTTGTCCTCGGGGCCGAGAGTGACGGTCAGATAAGGGGCGGTCTTGGGCCCTGATTCTCGGCTGTGGACGAAGCGGTTGGGGGTGAGCCGAAAGGTGAACGACTCCCCCTGGCGGGTCCACTCTGAGCCGGTGTCGTCGAACAGGAACAGACCGTGGCTGAGCCCCGAAACGCGGCAGGCCATGACCAAGGGATCGACCGCCACACTCTGCCACCCTTGGTCGTCGGGCGGCGAGGCGTCGGCCATTCGCCAGGCGGTGCCCCCCTGCCCCAAGATCACGGAGCAGAGGTCGCTGCCGGGGAATGCCCAGGGAATATCGGGATGTTTTCGATGATTATGAGTGGAGCTTCCTGGTTGCACCTCGTAGCTTCGGCCGGTCCCTTCGACCCAGTCGGCGCCGACGCCGCTGGTGGTCAGGCGGAACAATCGCTCACGGCCGCTGAGATGGAGGTGGAGCGTGGCCGATCTCACGACCCGCCCCCGCATCGGCGCGGGGTCGAAGTCGAGGAGGGACATTTCCTGGTGCCCCTTGAGTTTGAGTTGGGGAGCGCCTCCGTTGTTGCCGTCGGCCTCCCGGCCGACGTTAGAAAACCAGTTGTCGCGCGTAATCGGCAGTTTAACGACTTGATTATTATTTTTTATTGGTTGCGCAAACAGATTAGGGGGCAACATCGCCAGTTGGACGGGTTCGGGCTTTGGCTCTTTGGTCAGCTCGACCCAGTGCGGCAGAGCAAAATACCCCGGGCTTTGCGCCGAGGCGACCCCCTTGAGGCGGTCGCCTTCGCGGTCCAGGCCGAACTGGATAATCGAATCGCCGTGGAATCCGGGCCGAGGCGCGAGCCGGCCAACGACGAATCCGTTGAGACGCCCTTCACGGATGGACGATTCGCGCAGCGGCATGGGGGACGCCTTGCCGAACCGGACCCGCGTCTTGAAGTCCTTCTCGATATCTACCTGCAAGGGGATGTCCCCTTCATGTCGGATGAGCGTTCCTTTCCAGATTCCTGACCAATCCGGGGTTGCTTCGGATTGCCCGGGTTTGGGTTCGACCTTGGGTTTGGTCTTTGCGATTGCGTCATCGTCGGGCTTTTCAGGGAAGAGCACCTTGGTCAGTCGGTTCGCGATGTTGACGGCGAACGGGTTTGCGCCGTTGGACAGGACGACCAGGCCGAGCCCGTCGTCGGGGAAGAACCGGACCAAGGTCGAGACGCCAGGCATGCCGCCGCCGTGTTCGATCACGCGATGGTCGCGCACGCTGCCGACGGCCCAGCCGACGCCCGTGCCCGCCGTGTTCGAGCGCTTGCCGGTACGGACCTGCATAGCCCGGGTTGACGCTTCGCTGAGGGTCCGGACGCCGTCCAGCGCGCCGCCGTTGAGGTGCATCCGGAGGAACCGGCCCAGGTCGTTGACGCTGCTCCAGACGGCCGATGCGCCTCGATGGTCGAAATCATAAGGGGCAACCGCGACGAATTGATCGGCAATGTCGCGGGTGTACGGCGTCGCGGCGTCCCCTTCCAGGCCGGGCCGGACGCAGTCAGAGGTCCGATTCATGCCAATGGGGTCATAGATGTTCGCTTCCATGAACGTGTGCCAAGGGGTCTTTGAGACCGCTTCCGTGATTTCGTCAAGGATGCCGAAACCGAGGTTCGAATACGTCCAGTGCGTGCCTGGCTTCCAGGCGGCGAAGCCG
>JBDTIR010000372.1:0-3103 GCA_039936275.1 Isosphaeraceae bacterium
GACCTTCTGGCCGTCCACCTCGCGGTCGGCCTCCAGGCGCAGGCCGTCAGTTCCTTCCAAGATGATCTTGGCGGCGTTGTCGTCGGTCAAGAGTGCCAGGACGATCCCTTGGGTCATGCCGGTCGGGCCGCCGAGGAGCAAGGCGCCGACAGGGCCTTGTTTGAAGGTGTCGAGGTTGAGCTTGGCCGGGGCCTTTTCCTCGGTGTATTTTTTGGTGGGACTGATGACCGTCCAGACCGTCTCGCCGTCGCTCACGAGCCTGGCGGCACCGAGGTTCAGATCGATCTTGTTCGGCCTGACGAACGTCAAGGCCATCGGCTGCTCTTGCTTCTGCTCATTGTCGTTGATGGTGATCGCCATGGCGAACTGGCCGGAGTCGGCATAAGTGTTTAGCCCTTGATAGGTCTTGACGACCTCGTCGAGCAGTGCGCGGGCCTCGGCATCCGGCTTGGTCTTGTCGGCGAGGGCAGGGCAGGCCATGGCCAGCATGGCGGCCAGGCTAAACAGAACGGGACGGAGATCAGGGCGGTTCACGGTATAGGTTCCTTTGGAACGTCAACAGCGGGCAAACGGTCGGGGCGAATGACGAACATTCGCCTTGGTCCGACCAAAGTTGAGAACCAAGCATAGCCTCGAACGCCGGCAATCGACCAGAGCGAAGCCTGCGTTGGGACCGGCCGCATGGCATTGGCGAGGGTCGTCCTCGGTCCCCCTTCACCTGATGTTCTCCCTGGAAAACCGGTGTGATTCCTCCAACGGGCCGGGCCGGGTTGAGAGCGCGTTCAGAATCTTGGCGGACGTCTCAAGTTTGGTGCTTGAGAATGCCGAGAAGTGATCTGGTACTCCTCGCTTACTTCGACTAGAAAGAGGCCCACCGCGGTGAACGCGACGCCGTCCGTTGATGCAAACGGCCTGGCCTGGAAGGTCAGTCTGAGCAGTCCCACGGACGGGGCGAACACCAAGGGCCCACCGGCGTGCCGGGATCGGGATGATCTCTGTGTGCGCGTTGGTGGGGAAGGCTCTTCGGCAACGGGGGGCCGCAGGGTCCTCGACTTGAGGCCCGCCCAGGGAAGGGTCGGGAAATCCACCCGGCACGTTGCTCACCTCGCAAATACCCCGCTCCTTCTTTCGGCGTTGACGCCCCCTTCGGTGGGCGTCGCCCGCCCTCGATCGGTCTGTCCCCGGAACCAACCGGGCCTGACCGAGCCAAAGGGCTGGGGCCGGTCCTCACGTCGAACGACCCTGTGTCTCCACGATCCCTCGCGTCGGCCTTCGACCACCGGCTTGGTCCTGGCCACACGTGAGGGGATGTCCTCGGGGAAAGGAGTCCGCGCGGCATGACCTTCGCAACCTTGCTTCTGGCCCTGCTGGCCGCCCCGGGCGCCGACCAGGCGCCCCGCCCGATCATTCTTGACTTTCACGCCTCCTGGTGCGGCCCTTGCCGGGAGATGCGTCCCAATATCCAGCTCCTGACCAAGAACGGCTACCCAATCCGTTCCATCGACATCGACCAGTCTCCTGAGCTGGCCGAGAAATACCGCGTCGAGGCCGTACCTACGTTCATCGTTGTTGATCCCCGGGGGCGCGAGCTCAACCGCATTCAGGGGTTCCAGCCCGCCGCCAACCTGGCCTCTCTCTACACGAAAGCCAGGGCCAGGTTCGACGCCCGGGACGCCCCTTCGGAACTCGAACCCGAGCCCGGCCCCGCCGAAGAGATCGCCGCCGAACCCGAACGCTCCGACGATCGCCAAGGTCAGCCAGGCGCTCTTCCCAGACCTTGGCAGACCGTCGTCCGGATTCGAGTCCATAACCCGCCCAAGTTCATCGGCTTCGGCTCAGGGACGATCATCTCCAGCACTGAGGAAGAATCGATTATCCTGACCTGTGCCCATATCTTCCATATCGATGGTTCCAGAAACCAGCCGACCCCGTCCCGATTCCCGCGCCGGATTACCGTGGACCTGTTCGACGGCCAGATCACCGGCACGAACCCGGCGCAGGTCCATCCGGTCGGCACAGTTGAGGGACAGGTCATTGATTATGATTTCACGACGGACGTCGGCCTGATCCGGATTCGACCTGGCAAGCGGCTGCCGGCCTCACCCGTCGCGCCTCCGACCTGGAGGCCGCAAAAAGGGTTGCCGATGATCACCGTCGGTTGCTCGCAAGGCAACGACGCAACGGCCTGGTCCACCCGGATCACCTCGATCGGCTCGACCTCAATCGACGGGCGGTCCTACCAGGCGATCGAGTGCCAGCACGCGCCCAAAGTCGGCCGATCCGGTGGCGGCCTCTATACTGAGGACGGCTACCTCGTCGGGGTATGCGACTTCGCCGACCCGCAGAACAACCGCGGCCTCTACGCCCACCCGCGATCAATCCAGCGGCTGCTCGACCGTAATCGCTTGACGGCGCTCTACGATCCAAGGTCGGCCAGTCCAGGCTCGATGCTCGCCTCGAACCGAGCCGCCGCGGTTCGTCAAAGCCCTGAGCCTTCGAAGCTGCGGGCCCAATCAGCCGACGTGCGTGAGATCTCGATGCCCGAACCTGAGATGCTCGGCATCCACCTCAAGGCCGACGCCTCCCCTTTGGCTGAAGAACAGGCAAGTTCGAGCCGGCGGATTGCCTGGCAGAGCCCCTCAGGCTCCCGATCTACGGGCCAGCCCAGATCGCGCACTTCGCCCAGAAGCCAGTCGTACAAGCCCTTGGCCGTTGAGTCTGAAGACATCCCGGAAGCGTTGACGACCGACCTGCGCATGACGCCTTCCGCCGTGTCCGACCCGCTTGGTCAGGCCCTTGGCGTGGAGGAGTTCTCAACCGCTCCCACTCCGGCTCGCCCGAAAGTCTCCGGCTCTGCCGACGCCTGGAGGCCCGCCCGAGCCTCCACCGCCGTCGGCCGCTGAGCCAGCTTGGGTGTTGATTAACAAGAAATGCTATTGTAATTATGTTTCGATTTGGCCGGGTGGATTGGGCATGCCCAATCCACCCGGTTTCATTTGGACGCCCCGATTTCCTGGATCAACGACGACGTCTCGGTTCCATCTGTCATTTGATCCGGTGCGCAGAACTCAATGCCCTTCGGGGCCGTCCGTCGCACAAAGGG
>JBDTIR010000373.1:0-9580 GCA_039936275.1 Isosphaeraceae bacterium
ACTGCGACATGGTTCAGCAAGAACTGGCCGATGAGCGCCGGATCGTGCTCGACACGTCGCACTTCACCGCCTTCTGCCCCTACGCCAGCCGGTTCCCGTTCGAGACCTGGATCTTGCCCAAGGTCCATTCGAGCCACTTCGAGAACATCCCCAAGCCCGGCGTCGACGATCTAGGTAGCGTGATGCGCCAGGTGCTCAACAAACTGGAACTGGCGCTCGACCATCCTCCGTATAATTACATTATCCACACGGCCCCGTTCGACCATCAGGAACTTCCCCAGTATCACTGGCACATTGAAATCATCCCCCGCCTGACCAAGGTCGCCGGCTTCGAGTGGGGCTCCGGGTTCTATATCAACCCCGTCCCCCCTGAAGACGCCGCCGCGTATCTGCGCGACGTTGAGGTCGGCCCGCCGACCCCGCGCGTCTCCACGGGCGTGCGCACTGTGGCCGGCGTGGGCTGATCCGGTTCGGTTCGAAGTTCCCAGAAAGGATCGACGAATCCAATGAGCACAACAGCCATCCTCCACGTCGGCGCGATCGGGCCGGACTGCGCGGGCGTGCTCATGTCGCCCGAGGAATTCGACGCGATTACGGATTGGGATGAGTTATACAATTATGAACTGATTCATGGGGTGCTCGTCGTGACGCCGATCCCCTTGGAAGAGGAAGCCGATCCCAATGATCTGCTCGGCCATTTGCTAAGGTCATGGGCCGAGGAACATCCCCAAGGCTCGGCGCTCGACGCCACGATGCCTGAGCGATATATCTACCTTCCCGAGAGCCGCAGAAAGCCCGATCGGATCGTCTGGGCGGGTCTGGGCCGGCGGCCGAATCCCAAAGGAGACGTTCCCACGATCGCGGTGGAATTCGTCTCAAAGGGGAAGGCGAACTGGCGGCGAGACTATCAAACCAAGCGGCGCGAGTATCTCGCCCTTGGCGTGGTCGAATACTGGGTGATTGATCGGTTCGCGCGGACCCTGACCGTCTTCCGCAATCCACCAGGCCCGGTCGAGACTTTGGTCAAGGAAACCGAGGTCTACCAGACCCCCCTGCTCCCCGGCTTCGAGCTTCCCTTGGCCAGACTGCTGGCGGCGGCCGATGCCTGGCATTGATCCTGCAACGCTGATCGAGGTTGTGTGCGATTTGGCAAAAAGGACGTCCATTCCGCTGTTCCAGGCCACGAGGGCTTCCCAAATGTCTGGCGTCCGCTTGATCCTGGCGCTGCATGATCACCAGCCCGTCGGCAACTTCGACGGAGTCTTTGAGACCGCGTACCGCGACAGCTACCTACCGTTCCTGGAGGTGATGGAGGGCTATCCTGACATCCCGTTCGTGCTCCATACGTCCGGGCCGCTCCTGGAATGGCTGGTCGAGCGCCAGCCCGACTACGTGGCCAGGGTCCGCGCTCTGGTCGAATCGGGGCGGGTCGAGATCCTCGGCGGCGGCTTCCATGAGCCGATCCTGACGATGATCCCCCACCGCGACCGCGTCGGCCAGATTCGGAGCTTCGCGACCTATCTGGAAGACCTGTTTGGCCAGAAGGTGCGCGGGATCTGGACCCCCGAGCGGGTCTGGGAACAACATCTGGTCACGGCCCTGGCCGAAGCCGAGGTTGAGTACACCCTGCTGGACGACTTCCACTTCGGCCGCGCCGGCCTGAACGAAGCCGACCTGCTGGGCTATTACTTGACCGAGGACGACGGCCGCTTGCTCAAGGTCTTCCCGATCTCCGAACCGTTACGCTACCTGATTCCGTTCCAGGAACCGCACGCCTCGTACGAGTACCTCCGCCGCCTCGCCAACGACCACCCGGGGGCCACGGTCGTCTTCGCCGACGACGGCGAGAAGTTCGGATCATGGCCCCATACGTTTGATCACGTTTACAAGAATGGCTGGCTGCGCCGGTTCTGCGACATGATCACGGCCAATCGGGAATGGCTCCAGCCGACCACCCTGGCCCGGGTCGTCGATGCGACCTTGCCCCTGGGCAAGGCGTACTTGCCCGACTCGTCGTATCGCGAGATGACCGAGTGGGTCTTGCCGGCGGATCGTCTGTCTGCTTATGAACATGTGGTTAAGCGAACCCCCTGGGAGGCGTCGGCCGAACCGTTGCGGCCGTTCGTGCGCGCCGGCGGGTTCTGGCGGAACTTCAAGGCGAAGTACGCCGAGAGCGACGAGATGTACTCCAGGATGCTCGGCCTCTCCACCAGGCTCGCCGCCGTCGCCGCCAGGCCAGACGCCGACCCGGATTATCTGGAGTCGGCGCGCGACGAACTTTATCGAGGCCAGTGCAACTGCCCCTACTGGCACGGCGCGTTCGGCGGCCTGTACCTGCCTCACCTCCGCAACGCGATCTATCGCCACCTGATCGCCGCGCATAACGCCCTGGACGACGCTGAAGGCAAGGTCGGCCCCCGAGCGTCGGTCGAGGCGGGCGACTTCAACCTCGACGCTCGCCAGGAAATTCGGCTCGAAAGCGACCGTCTGATCGCCTTCCTCCGCCCCGCCAACGGCGGCCAGATTTATGAACTCGACTGCCGGCGCACCCTGACCAACGTCCTGGCCACGCTCGACCGCAGGCCGGAGGCGTACCACCGCACGATCGCCGCCGCCGCGCTCGGCCACCGTGAAGGGCCGTCCGGACCTGGCACCAACATGAATAATGAGGTTGTGTTCAAGCAAGAAGGACTCGACCGCCTCCTGATTTACGACCGTCATCCGCGCAAGGCCCTGGTCGATCATTTCTATCCGGTCGACGTCAGCCTTGACGACCTCGCCGCCTGTCACGACGTCGAACGGGGCGACTTCGTCGGCGGGGCCTATCTGGCGAAACTCCGCCGCGCCGAGGACTGGGTGACGGCGACGATGGAACGTCCGGGGTGGGCCGACGGTCACGCCATCCGGATGCGTAAAATCGTGGCCCTGGAAGCTGGCGGAGCGACCCTGGACGTTCGTTACGTCCTCGAAGAGCTTCCCGTGAACGTCCCGCTTCACTTCGCGATCGAGATTAACCTCGCCGCCATGGCCGGGCACGCCGACGACCGTTACTATACCGACGCTGCGGGCAACCGCCTGGGCACGCTTGATTCCAGACTCGACCTGCCTTCAACCGGCGGCCTGACCCTCACCGACGAATGGCTTGATCTGGCCGTTGCCCTCCGCTGGTCGCACGCGGCGGGGCTCTGGTGCCTGCCGATCGAGACGGTCAGCCAGAGCGAGGCAGGGTTTGAAGGGGTCTATCAAAGTTCCGCAGTGATCCCCCACTGGATCATTACCGCCGACGAGTCTCGCCGCTGGGAAGTCCGGCTCACCTGGGCGCTCACCCCGGCCCACCCTGAACCAGCCGCCACTCCATGCTCCGCCAACCCCAAGGCCGCGACCCTGGAGTTCAGCGCCTAGGGAAAAGGCAAACGTGAGAGGAGCCCCTTTCGATCATGGCCGCCACGTCTCGACCGCGCACGTCACGAATCCCCTTCGAGCGCCGGTTCGTGCTCGAAGGGGTTCGCTGGCGGACCTATGAATCTTTGCTCAAGGACCTTGAACATAGCAACGTCCGGTTGACCTATGATCGGGGAAGACTTGAATTCATGGCACCTGCACTGATTCATGAAGCCAACAAGAGGGGGCTCGGCCGCCTGATCGAAACCATGACCGAAGCTCTGAACATCCCGATCCGAAGCGGAGGTTCCACCACCTTCCGCCAGAAACTCAAGAAGCGCGGCCTGGAACCGGACGAGTGCTACTGGCTCGAACACGAGCCCGCAATCCGAGGCAAGACGGAACTCGACCTCGACCTTGATCCGCTCCCCGACCTGGCCATTGAAGTCGAGAACACCAAAAGCGCGGTCGACAAGCTGGCCGTGTACGCCGCGCTCGGGTTCCCCGAGGTCTGGCGATACAACGGTGAGTCGATCCAGGTCTTTCGCCTTCAAGCCGACGGGACGTACTTACGTCTCGATCAGAGCCCCCAATTTCCCTTCCTGGCTCTGGCGGACCTGGTTCGGTTCTTGAGGCTACTCGATACGACTGACGAAACCACCTGGATTCGCGGCTTCCGCGCCTGGGTTCTTGAGACGCTCGCCCCGCTCCACCCTGACAGCGACGCGGGCGTGTAGCGGGATCGAACTCAAGAAGTCGCGCGTGAGACGTGTGAATCGCACTAATTTGAAAATACATATTATATGTATTCGTTATTTGAAAACATGAATCCAAAGAAGCTGATCCCATGATCTGGCCCTTTCGTCCCCGGCGGGCAATTTCTAACCGATCGACGCCGCTGGACGCCCCGGCGATCATGAAGCGGGCGCGTCGCTTGCGGTTCCGGGTCAGGCCGGCGCGGTTGTCGGCCCTGGTGGGGGCCTATCACGGAGCCAGGCCGGGAACAGGCCTGACCTTCGCCGAGCTGCGCGCCTATGAGCCTGGCGACGACGTGCGCCATCTTGACTGGAACGTCACCGCCAGGCAGGGGAAACCCTACGTCCGGCGATACATTGAGGAGCGGTCCTTGACGCTCCGCTTGATCGTTGACGTCTCGGCCAGTCTGCAATTCGGCCAGGAGGGATCGACCAAGGCCGACCGGGCCGCGCAGGCCGCCGCCCTGCTCGCTGCCGCGGCAATCCAGAACGGCGACCGCGTCGCCCTGACCCTGGTCAGTGATCGGGTCGAGGCCGAAGTCGTCCCTGGAACCGGGTCCAGGCATCTGGCCAGGCTCTTGCGGACCTTAGTCGCCGCGCCCGCGACCTCAAGACGCACCGACCTGTCGGCCGGGTTGGAACGGCTCGGCCTTGCCAGGCGGGCGCTTGTTGTTGTGGTCAGCGACTTTCTCAAGCCCGAGCCGGTCCCGCTTTGGCGGTCGATCGCCAGGCGGCACGAGGTTGTTGCCCTTCGGCTGGTTGATCCTCGGGAGGAGGGCTTGCCCGGGGCCGGTTTGATTGCCCTGGAAGACGCTGAACGCGGGACAGGCCAGGTCTTCGACGCTTCGTCCAGGCGGGTTCGCGACGCCTATGCCCGTGCCGCAAGACAACGTCGGGCGGCTTACCGGCGTTGGTGCGCCGAGGTTGGCGCGGTCGGCCTGGACCTCTCGACGACCGACGACCCGCTCGGCCCTTTGCTCGGCCATTTCCGAGGGCGAGCCGCCCGTCGAGGCCCGCCGCGATGACCAAGGCGCCGACGTCGCCGATGACCAAGGCGCTCGTGCCGCCTCGCCCCAACCTTGGCCCCGAACCCTGGTCCGCCCCCTTGAGTTTCGGCGTCCGCGAGACCTTGGCCTGCGCCTTGGTCGTCGCGCTGGTTGGTCTGGCGGCCTGGTGTTGGCTTCGGTCTCGGCGCAAACGCAGGGCCGAGGTTGGGTCGGTCGTTCCTGGCCAACGAGACCCGGACTCCCCCCGAGAACGCTTGATTGCCAGGGCTGAGGCGATTCGAGCCAACCTCGCCAACCGCTTTGGTTCTTCATTATTAGCCAGCACGACCGAGGAGATCGCTGACCAAGGTATGCTCGTCGAGGCATTCGGTCTCGACTCCGCCAGTCGTCTCGTCCAGTTCTTGCACCTGGCCGATCGGGCCAAGTTCGACCTGGACGACGCCGACGACCTTCAAGGGGATGACTGGGAAGACTGGACCTCGGAATATCTGACCCCGGCCGCCGGGGCCAGTACCAGAATCAAAGGACGATGATCCGAGCCAATCATCGGGCCGAGCCGGCGCTCGACCACCGCGAGTTCCCTGGACGGCAAGGCGTGATCGATCGCGATTCGATACGGCGACCAGGTCGGCCAGCTTGGCTGGGGCCCGAAGCCAAGGCGGCTGTCACGCAGGCCGGAGACCCGTAGGAACTCCGCGAAGTAAGGCGAGCCGGCGGTCGTGTTCAGGTCGCCGACCACCAGCCGAGGGCCGGCTTCCCGGCCGACCCGTTCCGCGATCGCCCGCAGTTCCAGGTAGCCGCGACGCTCATAATGACGCCGACGCAAAGGGGATGCCGGATGGACCAGCCAGAGGTCCAGGTCTTGACCGGCAAACCGCAAAGTCGCGTGCAAGAATGGCCAGCCGTTGTCGGTCGGCTGCGTTGGACCCTCGCTTGAAGTCAACGGGTGACGCGACCAGAGCGCCAGCCCCCTCGCGCCGTCAGGGGCTGAGATCCGATACGGATAGTCGCGTCTCAAGACCGTCAGGCCCGCCAGCCAGTCCTTGGAGACTTCGACCAGGGCCAGCACGTCGGGGCGCTCTTGGTGGACGAGTTGGATCAAGCGCTCATGGTCCGGATTATCAACCAATACGTTTGCCAGCAGAATCCGCAGGCGATCAGTGGACTTCGGGTCGGGGGAAACGGGGTTCCCCCCTTGGTAGCGAACCAAAGGTTCCACCTGAACCAAGGCCAAGACCAGCAGGGCCGCCGCGAGCCGACGATGACGCCTGGCCAGGCCGACGACGGACCCCAGCGTCACCACCAGGGCAACCCCCTGGAAATGGGTCAACAGGTCGATCCGCCAATCCCAACGCGCCAACCCCCGCGCGATCGGATGAGCCAAAGCCGCCGCCACGAGGAGCCAAGGAACGGCCCGTTGCCATCGGAAATGGCCAACGGCGCCCCTTGGTTCCAGGGCCTCGCCTCCAGATTCCATGCAATCATGTACCTTCCGTGATCAGAAAAGAAAGTGGGCAGTGGGCAGAAAGGATAGTTCTCTACAAAGTCATTGAGAACATAAAGGAAGACACAAAATAGAAAAACTCTCGTGTATTATCCCATGTATATTGAATACGTCCCATAAGTTTGAACACTTCTTTCTGCCCGCTGCCCGCTGCCCACTGCCCACTGCCCACTGCCCACCCGCTTATTCAATTTCCGAATCGTTGAACCGGACGCCGACTGTTTCGGCCTGGTCTGGCCCGGTGCGGACCCGCAATCGCCAGATCATGGACCCTTGGGCCAGTGGGAGCGCCCCTTGGTCACTGACGATTACGAGATCACGCGCCTGGTTCGGCGCGAGCGGCTCGAACGACTGGCCGATGATCGATCGTTCCGAATCAAGGGCCAAGGGGTAATTTTCGAGCAAGCCGCCGTTCTCGAGTTCGATATAGCTTGCAGGCATCCCACGGTCGGGCTGGCGGACAAACGAGCGTTCCAGCGGGGTGAAGGTGGTTTTCGGAGAGAGGTTGCGGACGCGAAGCTGGAGGATCAAGGACCCGGCGCCGCCGTCGCTTTGCTCTCGACTTCCGTCAGGTTTGTGGTGCTCAAGGCTGGTGTGACCGGCCTTGACGGACAAGGGGGTCAGTTCCAGCAATCCGGCTCGGAGCGGCTTGCCGACGGCTGTGATCTGGCTCTCGGGAATTGCCGCCGCGACTTCCCGGACGTGTCCGCCGCCCCGATCGGGCCGGCTGTCTGTGGGAAAGCTCGCTGGCGAAGGGGCCGACGCCCGGGGCGCGAACCAGAGCAAATAGATGCACGCCAAGGTTATCGCGCTGGCGTAACTGCCGAGCAAGACCAAAGGCCAGGACGTCGTGGGTGCCTCGTCCTCGTCCTCGTCCTCTTCTTCCTTCTTGGTTTCGCCCTCGTTCCCGGGCGACTCGGCGTTGTTGGGCGTGGGGGCCGTCGTCGACCCCGGGGGCGTGGTCAGGTTGAAGCCGGGCAAGGTCTCGACGTCATCCGCCGTCGTCGGTGGGCCGGACTTATGCCCCTGGATGAGGGACGACAGGAAATCAACCGCCTCAGGTTGCGCCTTCGCGTCGGTCTCGGGGAAACCTGGAAGTGGCTCTCCAGGGTATGGCGGCGCGGTGGCCGTAGGCACGCCGGTCGTCTCCACGGAGCCCGATGAATCGACGAGGATGACCCCCGAAGATGTTCCGGACGCAGCCTGCTTAACCGACGGAGCGGAGGCGGGTTGGTGGTCGAGCAGGGCCCGGACTTCCACTGATTCCCCCTCGGCGTTGAGCTCGGGCGCGGGATGAGGTGGCAGCTCGACAGCGACCAGGTCCGCGACCACGACCGACGCGCCGCCGGTGTCGGGCGGTTCCAAAATCACTTCAGCGCCGGAGGACGACGCGGAACTTTCAAGGGGTCCCAGGATTGGATCAGGCGCCGTGGTCAACCAGTTCAAGGCCCCGAGTTCGGTCGATGAGGCGGACTCGGGCGCAAGGGCTTCGGGCGCGTCGTTGGGCGGATCGGACGCGATCACCAGAGGGGCGTCGTCCTCTGACACATGAGTTCCGCAGCGGGGGCAGACGATTTCGTGGTCCATGAGACTTCAGGCTCCAGGGGCCTCCGGTCGAGACGATCGGCTGGGATCGATCTCCATTCTCGGCGAATGGGCCCATCCATGCCAGTCCGTTCCGCCTAAAGTTGTTGCTGCGTCGTCGCCATGCCTCAGCAACCCTAGAACCGACACTCCTTCGAGGCGACGGGCCAGTTCCGCCGGGTTGGTCGCTCTTGCCTCGGAATCAGCCGTCGGCTCGGGATCGTTGAGCACCACGCCCGCGATCCTGAGCCCTCGCCAGCGCGCTGCTTCGACGGTCAAGAGCGTGTGGTTCAACGTCCCCAACCCCCCTCTGGCAACGATGACCAAGGGGTAATCGAGCGCGATCGCCAGGTCGGCCACTGTTTTGTTCCCTTCGGCCAGGGGGCAGAGCCAGCCGCCGACTCCTTCGACCACCATCACCTCGGCCCTCGCCGACCACCAATCGAGGGCGAAACCCACCGAATCAAGCAGGTCGCCCCATTCCAATCGAGTTCCCGCCTGCCTCGCCGCCACGGGAGGAGCCAGCGGCGCCTCAAAGACGATCGGCGTCACACGCTCGCGCGGAATTTCGCCACCGACAGAATCGATCAATGCCTCGGCGTCCTCGCAAACCCCATCGATCACTCCGGTCGCGACCGGCTTGAGCACGCCAACCCGACGGCCGTCCCTGGTCAACGCGCGGGCAATCGCCGAGGCGACGACCGTCTTGCCGACCCCGGTATCGGTCCCGGTGACGAAGAGTCCTGGCAGCCTGGCCGGTTGTTGATGAGCCATTGAAAAATCATGGATAAAAGAACGTTTTGACAAAACCGCATCACTCACTTCAATCGCCCGATTCCCATGATCTTGTATCGCCGCCGCCAGGCGCGGCGATGTGGGCGTGTTCGCCGCCGAGCACGTCGCCGAGGCAGCGCTCGATCACGTCGAGCAGTTCCGTGAGTTCGTCCAGGGTGATCGAGAGCGGCGGCATGACGACCAGCACGTCGGCGATCGGGCGGACCAAAACGCCCAGATCGCGCGCTCGCTGGCAGACCCGGGCGCCGATCTGGTCAGACCAGGGGAACTCGGCCTTCGTCGCTTTGTCGGCCACCAGTTCGACGCCGGCGATCAGGCCGCGCTGACGGACGTCGCCGACATGGGGCAGGTTGGCGAACCGCTCCAGGCGTTGGCGCAGGAGTTCGACCTTGGGGGGTAACTTGGCGAGCGTTTGTTCGTCGTCAAAGACCTGCAAGTTCGCCAGGGCCGCCGCTGCGCCCAGGGGGTTGCCGCCATAGGTATGGCCGTGCTGAAAGGTCTTGTGGGCGGCGGCGTTGGCAAAGAAGGCCGAATAGACCTCCTCGGTCGTCAAG
>JBDTIR010000374.1:0-10518 GCA_039936275.1 Isosphaeraceae bacterium
TTAGCCGCCGCGCTCTTGAAGGTCCTGGTTGGTCAACTGATTGGTGAGCCCGCTGGTGTAGACCTGCCCCTGGAACAGGACCGTGGCGGTGTTCCTGGCATAGCGAATCTTGACAGTGCCGCTGGAGGTCGGGGAGAAGAAGGCCCCGCCGTAGACGTTCGGGTCCTCGGTGAACGTCCCCAGGGTCGGACGCCCGTGACGGTCGAGAGAGTTTGGATCGAACGTCAGATCAAAGCCGATCACACTGCCGGAGTTGATGTTCTTGTCCTGAAGATAGGCCCCTCCGACGATCGGCTTCGCCGGGTCTTTTGGAAAGACGATGCCCATCTGGTAATCACCGTGGAGGAACATCGTCGAACCGCCCAGACCACGGAAGTAAAGGAGCTTCTTCTGGTCGGTAAACCGAGGTCCGCCCGCATAGAGCGGCCCGCTGAACACGGCCCGGAACCGCTGCCGAGCCACCTCATGCGGCGTCGGCTCGCCCGTTCCCGGGCTGAACGGCGGGGTCGGCGCGCCTGGAATCCCGCCATTGTCGCTTCTCAATGGATCAACGGCCTGACTCTGGACCGCGGCCGCTTGCCGATGAATCGGCGACGGCTGGCTGACCAGCATGCTCGCGATGATCCCCGACATTAGTTCGCGCGATTCCACGCGCTCCAGGCTCGGGCGATAGGCAAGACGGGCCCGCCCTCGCCCCCTTTGGCGACTCCATCCCTGCATCGCCCGCTCCTCCATTTTTTCTGAAAGGCACCGACATCGACCGCTCGGGGAATTCCTCCCCAGTCGGCTCCATGCTCACTCCTTCCCCTGAGATCGGCTCGACGCAAGGGGGTTAGATAGCCCAATGGGTACGCCGGGGATGCAGCGAGAACCGATTGGCGCTCAAAGGCCGGTTTGCGGGATCACGAGGACTTTGTCGGCCGCGGCAAGCCCAAGGGCCACGGTTCGCCCGGCGACGCGAAGCACCAAGGCCCCGGCCTCAGGACGGTTCTCGGCCAGTTCCCCCTCGGTGCCCAGATCAAGCCCGCACTCACTCAAGTAGCGGAGAAAGGCCGGATTTTGATCGACCACGCGGACCAGGCGGAACCGCTGCCCCCGGGGCAATTTCGCCAGCGGTTGCCCGCTCGTCTCAGCCAGGGAACCATCGGCGCGTGGGATCGGGTCGCCGTGCGGATCAACGGTGGGATTGCCGAGATAGATCTCGATCCGATCAATCAACCGATCACTAACGGCGTGCTCCATGTGCTCGGCCTCTTCATGCACCTCGTCCCAAGACATGCCAAGCGTCTGGACCAGGAACAACTCCAACAGCCGATGGCGGCGCAAGACCATCAAGGCCAGCTTTTGGCCGGCATCGGTCAGGCAGGCCCCCTCATACGGCGTGTAGGTCGCCAGGTTGGCCTCCGAGAGGGTCTTGAGCATCCCCGTGACCGTCCCTGGCGAGACCGACAACGCCGAGGCCAGGGCCCCCGTGGAAACAGCCTCCTCGCGCACCTGGCGAGCGGCGATCAGATAAATCGCCTTGACGTAATTCTCGACCGTCAGACTCGGCACAACGAAACTCCCCCGCCCAAAGGACCACACGCGCCCTCCATCAGACCCGAACCCGGGCCAATCCGCAACTGAAGATCAGGCCCCTTCCGACTCGTCAGGCTCAACGGTCTCTTCGTCCAGGTCGAGCAAGCCGCTCGGCCCCGAAGCCCGGCGCTCGCCCATCAAGAGCCAAACCGCCTTGAGGTACGCCCCTTCCAGGGCGTCGAGCCCGACCGGGTGATCGGGGGCCGCGCCGTTGACGGCCAAGACCTGCGCCGACCTCCCCGCCTTGCGGGCCGAGGCGCGGAGCAAGATCAGGAACTCCTCAGGCGAGAGCAAACCCGAGCACGAACAACTCAGGAGCAAGCCGCCCGGCTCGACCAAATTCATCGCCAGCACGTTCAAATCAAAATACTTTCGCTTGCCCGCTGAGATGTCAAGCCGGCCGGGGATCAGCTTGGACGGGTCAAGCACTACCACGCCAAACCGCTTGGCGTTGATCCCCATCTGACGCATGTAACCAAAGGCGTCGGCGTGGACGAAGGTTGGCTTGACCTGATTCAAGTTAGCATTCTCGCGAGCCACAGCGATCGCCTTTTCGTCCAGATCGACCCCGGTCAGATCGCTGGCCCCCCCTTTAACCAGGGCCGTCAAGCCGAACCCTCCGGTATAGCAGCACACGTCCAGCACCGACCGCCCTTCGGAGAACGAGGCGAGCCGCTGCCGGTTGTCGCGCTGATCGCAGAAAAAGCCGGTCTTGTGCCCCCCCTCGAACCGGACCCGATAGCGCAGACCGTGCTCATGGATCGTCACCGTCGACGGCAGTTTGGGGCTCGACACCGGCCGGCCAGGGAAATCCTCGGCCATCGCGATCCGTTCATCAACCCGGACCCGGAAATGCTTCGTCCCGGTCGCCTCGGCCAGCAATTCCAGGATCGGCCCGATCCTCTGATACATCCCCAGGCTAAAAATCTCGACCGAGAGCACGTCATCGAACCGATCCACGATCAGGCCAGACAGCCCGTCAGCCTCGGCATGAACAACCCGGTAGGCGTTGGTTGTCTCGTGGATCTTGAGCAAGTCATGCCGCAATGCGACCGCCGCGTTGATCCGCCCTCGCCAGAAATCCAATCCAGGCGGCTCGACGCCGGCGGACAGCAAGCGCAAAGCGATCTGCGAGCGACCGTTCCAGAGCCCGAACCCGATCGGCAACCCTTCGCGATCGACCACGCGCACGAGGTCTCCGTCGCGAGGCCGGATCGGACTGACCGGCCCGGCAACCATCTTGCGATACACAAACGGATGATGACCCGCCGAGCGGATCGCCATGACCGGCAATTCCCCCTCGACATCCAAGGGTCGATTCGGGACCTCCCCCGACTCCGGGGGCTTCAACTTCGGACGAGGCAAGCGCGACATCGTTCAACGGACTCAAAAATAGGAAGGGAGTTCCCGGACCTCGGCGACCTTTTTATTGATTTAATCGACCGAAACCCGTGAGAATAACAAGGTCGCGTCGGACGTGCGAACCACGCCGGAATTCAGGTCGATCACGTTCAAAGGCTCCGCGGACCAAGCCGGCGCGGCGACGCCTTGATTTTACCAGAACTCGTCAAGACGTACCGCGTCTTTCGCGATGCCGGCTTGAGTATCAGCCGCCATCAAAGTGAATCCGCACCTTTCGGCGAATGACCAGTGGCAGGTTTATCGTCTCACTCACCTGAGGGCTTCCGGTCGCTCGACAACATGCCTCGATACTCCATGATCATCTCAACGACCGAAATCGCCTGGTAATAACGGATCATCTCGTCAATCCTGGCGAGCCGGGTCGCGAGTGCTCCATCGGACGGGCGGCGCCAGAACCGCTCCGCCTTGACCATTCGCTCCGCTCTCAGCGCTCGGACCTTTGACACCCGAACTTCCTCGGCGGCCCGAGTCGTCTCCTCGTCACTTCCGCCTCGCTGAAGAACGCGGATCAACTCACCCTCTCGACGGGTGAGGGTTTCCTGCTTCTTTCCATGCCAGGGGACGTAGTTTGACATCGGCCACACGTTTGTATTCAAGTAACACGGACGTTCGTCTCAAATCGGACACGCGATTCATGGCGGACTCACCGATTTTGACGTAGTTCGCACGTCTTCCAAACACTCAACGTACCCGAGTCATCGGAACCAGCGGACTATTCTTCGTCCTCGGTTGAATCCTCATCCAGGCCGTCGAGCGCCCCGGGTTCGTTGCGGACGATCCGACGGAGCCGGACGAGCAGGGCCGTGGCGTAGCGCTGGACGGCGAGTTGCTTGGTCAGGACCGGCTCGGTGGCAGCCGAGAGAGGGATCGAGCCAAGCAGTTTGTGGGCCTGAGTCAGGCTCTCCCAACCGACCTGGAGGACTCGCTGCGCCACCTCGGGGGTCGCGCCGACGGCTCGGGCCTGGCGCAAGGTCTGCCGTGCTTTCTTCATCCCGGCCTGCGCCTGCTGCAACTGCCGCAAGGCGGTGCCGGAGCTCATCTCGACCATCAACCCTCTCCCCAAATCGAAACGCGGGAAACCGGCGGCCCCTTCATCAAAGGAGGCCGCCGCTGTCAATGGTTAAGATCGTACCAGAACCGCCTTCAAAAATCTTCGGACAAATAGACCCAAATTTGAAATCATGGTCATCCGGTACAGAACCCAGAAGGACGGATGATCCAGGTCCCCCGGTACAAGGCCGACGCACGGCCTGGTTTGGGGCCTGCGCACGAATAATTTCGGCAACTGGAGACTTGTGGTGCAGGCTTCCAGCCTGTAAAACGGACAAACTGGAAGCCTGCACCACAAGAACTTATCGAAGATATTATTGCGCAAGCACTTGACTTAGCCGACGCCGATCGACTGGACGATGGGGCCGATCTGCGCTTTGACGTCGTCGAGCGATTCGCAAGCGATCTGCTTCATGTCGTCCATCGTCAAGCCAGTGGCTTCGCCGCCGATCCGGAGCGCAAGGTAGTCCTCGGCCAGGCCGAGCACTGGACCAGGAAACGGCAAGACAAACTTGAGCAACCCGCGCACCTTGGGAGCGAGTACGGCCACCCCAGCGGCCACCACGGCGCCCATCGGCATGGCCCAGGGACTTGAGTCACCCTCCTCTTCCATCACCGTCTTGGCCACCCAGGCGCCGGCTAGAGCGCGGGGCAAGAGCAAGGGGAGCGAGGACCGACTCGGCATCCCTGGCACCTTGTCCAGAACCATCTCACCCAGTGCTGCCGTGGCCAAGGCCCGCCGCTCCGGACGACGGTACGCCGAAGCCACCAGGGCTGGACCCAAAGCCGCCCGTAAGCCCGTTACCGCCGCCAGGGCCATCGCCCGCTCGAACGATCGGTTCGTCATCGCCGTGGTCCCTCATTCCAAAAAGTCCATGCCGCCCGCAACCGAATCGTCGCCGGGCCTTCGCGACGACCAATATGCAAGATCGGGACCGTGAAAATGGGAACGAGGCGATTGGCTGGATTCTCCGCCATTGTCAGTTATCAGCACAAAAACATCCACACTTTAACTCAAGTCGATTCCGCCAGCGCAGCCGGCACGCCGGTCGTGATGTCGGGATAGGTCAGAACCAGGCCCAGTTCGGTCTTGATCCGGTGGTTGGAGACACGCTTGTTCGACTCCCCTTGACTGGCCGGGTCAGGGCCTTGAAACCGGGGGGCGGGAGCGCCGAGCAATCTGGCGACGAGGCCGTAATACTCCAGGCGCTCGACCGGCCGGTCATCGCTCGCCAGGTAAATCCGTCCAGGCTCGCCCAGGTCCAAGGCGCGAACCGCGGCGGCGGCGGCGTCGTCGAGATGAATCAAGTTGAGATAGTTTGACGGATCACCATTGATCACGTCCCCGTTCTCGATCGCCGCGCGCCGCACGATCCGCCCGGGACCATACAGGCCGGCGAACCGAAGCACGGTCGCCGAGCGCTCTCGCGCCAGGGTCTCCGCCTCCAGGGCGACCCGTCCCGACTCGTGCCGGGGCTCAGTCGCCGCGTCTTCGTCCACCCAATCACCGTCTCCTTGGCCGTAGACGCCGGTGGAGCTCGCGTAAACAAAACGTCCAATGGTCAACGGAAGCTCTTTAAGAACGTCCATCATCCCGTTTACGTATACGGTACGCATCGAGACGCCCGCGCCGCGGTCGAACCCGACACAGTAGAGCACCCGGTCGGCGGCCGGCAAGGCGGCCAGGGTGCCCGGTTCAAGCACGTTGGCCAGAACGGGCTCAATGCCGAGAGCGGCCAGTTCGGCAGCCTTTTCCGGGGTCCGCGTCGTACCGAAGACCGGTTCGCCACGCAGATGGAGCAGGCGGCCGACCCGGCGGCCGAGCATACCGCAACCGACGATCAAGGTACTCACTCGTCCTGTCCTTCAACGGCTGGGTCGTCCAGGGGAGCGGCGGGGGTTTCAGTTACTGGACATCCGGCGTCAAGATATTGCTGTAAAAGGATTTGCGCGGCGAGCATGTCGATCTTGGTCTTGCGCCCTTTGGCCTTGAACCCATAAGCCCGCAAGGTCGCGTCAGCCTCGACCGAGGAGTAACGCTCATCGTGGAAGATCACGCCCAGCCCGGTGACGTCGGCGAGCCAGGCCCCCCAGGCGCGGGCCAGGGCGGCCAGGTCGCCCTCAAGGCCGCTGGTGTGGAGTGGCAGGCCGACGACCAGTCCCTCGACCCCGTGCTCCGCGACCAGGGTTTGATAGTGCCGGGCGTCCCGCTCAGCCCCTTGGCGCTGGTAGACCTCAAGCGGGGTGGCGATCACTCGCCTGGGGTCGCTCAGGGCCGCGCCGACGCGCCTGGTGCCGAAATCGAGGCCAAGCAATCGTCCCATGATGACTTCCTGCCTACAGATGCGCACGGAGCCCCGCCTTGTCGAGCCCCTCGACGAGTCCCTTGAGCTTGTCGAGCTGGTCTTTGCGGGCGACGAGCGTGGCCCCGCCTGACTGGATGATGACAAGGTCCTCGACGCCCAGGGTCGCGATCAAGCCGCCGTCGTCGGAGACGATGATGCTCCCCTTGGTTTCGACCGGATGGACGTTCCCCTGGACGGTGTTGCCAAGGTCGTCCCTGGGCAGGAGCTCGGCCAAGGATCGCCAGTCGCCAACGTCGCTCCAGTCATAGGCGACTTCCAGGACCCGGACGTTGTCGGCCTGTTCCATGACAGCCTTGTCGATCGGAATGCGTTCCATCGCCGGGAATTCCCGGTTCAGGACGGCCGCTTCCTCGCTGGTGCCGAGCGCCGAAGCGATCCGCTTCAGGTGCGCCGAGAGGGCGGGCCGGTGAGTCGCCAAAGCGTCGAGGATCGCCTTCGCCCGCCAGAGGAAGATCCCTGAGTTCCATGCGAACCGCCCTTCGGCGAGGAACCGTTCGGCGGTCGCGCGGTCGGGCTTCTCGCGGAACTGGGCGACTCGATGGACGGTGATGCCGTCGCGCTGGCCCAGGGGTTCGCCACGCTCGATGTAGCCGTAGCCAGTCTCCGGCCTGGTCGGAGTGATGCCGAAGGTGACGAACACGGTTGGGTCGTCGTCAATCACCTCGACGGCGGCGCGGACGGTCTTGAGGAAGACCTCGTCAGGACTGATAACGTGGTCGGCCGGCATGACGATCATCGTGCCGTCGGGGTCGTTGCGGGCGATGATCGCCGCCGCCAGACCGACGCAAGGGGCGGTGTCCCTCGGGCAGGGTTCGGCGACGATGTTGGCGGCCGGCACGTTGGGCAACTGCTCTCGGATCGCCTCAGCCTGGTCGGCCCCGGTGATCACAAGCACCCGCTCTGGCGGCACCAAGGGGCCGATCCGCGCGACGGTCTGCTGGAGCATCGTGGCCTCGCCCGCCAGGCGAAGCAACTGCTTGGGACGGTTGCGGCGGCTCTTGGGCCAGAACCGGGTGCCGCTGCCACCGGCCATTACCACGGCGTGAAGCATGAGCGATCAGATCTCATCAAGGAGGATTTTAGGAAGGTCCTTCGCCAAGGCCCGCCGACCCGCGCTGAGGACCACATAATTCGAGACCCTGGACCTGGCCAGTTTTTGAAATCGGTCGGCGCCGTCCTTGGCGTCAAACGCATGAACGGGAATCCAATGTGCAGTTAATTTGTTGGTATAGATGAGAAAACCGTTCGAGGCGTCCACGACCTTCTCGACCAACTCCCAACGGAACCGGGAATCGGCGAGGGATGATTGAACAGACAAGTCTTCATCGGAGATGAGCCACTCAATCGTCGTCTCTCGTTCCGGAAGTTTACGGAACGACCGGAGGACCAGCCATCGACAGGTCTTGTCCCGGAAGAACGGCCAAACCAGGGTCAGCACGCCGAGACCGAGCACGATCAAGAGGGGGCTGGATTCCTCTAGACGGACGATCCCGTTGCCCGGGATCAGTCCGATGACCCCGAAGAAGACCCAGCACATACCAAGGAAGCGGACGAAGACTCCGACACACCAACGAAGCCACCGACTCGGGATCGCCTGCACTCGATTAGCCCATCGGGCGATCCGGTTGGCCTCCACGACCTCCTCCCCATCAAGCCGATACCGGGCGGAAATGGGGTCGTCCATGTGGCCTGTTCACTCTCTTCGCTTTAAGATATGTCAATATAGCGACCAAACGGACGCCCGACCTCGGGGTCCAAGGTTGGGACTCCGCGGACTCACTACGAGACAAGGTACTGTCCGAGGCGGTCGGTTGCAAGCCGGCGAGGCAGGCGGCGTCCCTCGCTCTGACGGAACGGTTCGTGCAACGGAGCCACGTCGTTACCGGTCATCAGCCAGCCGAGGGAACAAGGCGGGAAGGCGAAAGCCCAAAGGCTCAGTGTCTGGCGGACGTTCGGGCCTTGACGGGGCGGGCTGGGTTCGATGTCTGGGAGGCTCCGGGAATATTGACGGCAATAATCTCTTGCCCGGAGGTCGAGACCGCGACGATGTGCCAGGCGCCACAGCCCGCGCACGTCCCCAGCAGGCTCTCGGGCCGGTCGAGGTCCGGCTGATGCATCTCCAGAGCTCCCTGGCAGCCCAGGCAAAGGATCGGTCCCGCCTGCTCGGCAGGAACGGTCTGAACACTCCCGTCCCAATGGCCGAACGTCCAGCGCTGTTGACTCATGGCGGACCTATCCTTAAAAACTTAATGCAGCGGACGAATCCATACTACATACGAATGTAAACCCGCTTTCAGAATGCCTCATCACATCGAGGCGAGCCCCGCACCGAAGGGGTCAACAGGCATCGGAGGAACCCTTCTCTCCATTATCGGTTGTCCTCGAAACAATTCCAATTCGTAGGCTTACGTATTTAGGCGAATTCGTCGTAGTCCATCCTGGCCATGAGAGAATACAGGTCCAACAAGGCTGCCGAGGGTGTCGGCGCCTTGATCGTCCTGACGTCTAGCCGTCCAGGGGCAGGATGCCGCGACGCAGGGCGTAGCGGACCAGTTCGGTCTGGTTCTTGAGGCCGAGTTTGCGCATCAGGTGGGCGCGGTGGATCTCGACGGTGCGCGGGCTGATGAAGAGCCTCCCGGAGACTTCGGCGCTGGTCATGCCCTCGGCGGCCAGGTGCAAGACTTCGCGCTCGCGAGCGGTCAGGGTGTCAAAGAGGTCGAGCGTGGCGGTCTCGGAACGGGACAGGTACGATTCCAGGGCCCGTTCCGAGAGGGGAGGGCTGAGGTAGCGGCGGCCGGCGGCGGCCTCATGGACAGCGCGCACCAGTTCGTCGGCGGTGCTGTCTTTGAGCACGTAGCCGGTGGCGCCGCTACGGAGCCCTTCGGCTACATACCCCTCGTCGGCGTGCATGGACAGCAAGACGACGCGGGTGGTCGGACACCGGCGAACGACCTGCCGGGTCACTTCCAGGCCGCTGAGGTTGGGCATCATCAGGTCAGCGACCAGCACGTCGGGCTTGAGCCGTTCCACGAGTTCGACGGCCCTCAGACCGTCGGCGGCCTCGCCGATGATCGTCAAGCCCGGCTCAGACTCAAGCAAGACCCGGAGCCCTTGGCGGACGACGTGATGGTCGTCGGCCAGCACGATCGAAGTCATCAACCTCTCCTCCGCCGCGAACGATGGCTGAACCCTGGACGAGGCAAGGGCAGCTCGGCCGTCAAGCGGGTGCCGCCCCCCGGGTCCGACTCGATAGTGAACTGGCCGGCCAGAAGCAAAGCCCGCTCACGCATACCAGAAAGCCCGCTCGAGTGCCCGGGAGCTATTGAGGACCGTGGGTCAAACCCCGTTCCACGGTCCTGGACCTGCAAACCGAGGGCGTCGGGACCGGCCCAGAGCCTCACAATGACCTCATCGACGCCCGCGTGACGGGCGACGTTCGTCAAGGCTTCCTGAGCGATCCGGTAGACGGCCGTCTCAATTTCGGCGGGGAACCGCCCCTCCAACCCGGTGTGCTCAAAGCTGACCCGGACGCCTGTACTCGCTGCATACTGCTCAAAAAGCCAATGGATTGCCGGAAGTAGACCTAGATCATCAAGCATCGACGGTCGCAAATCAAGCGACATTCGGCGCACCTGGCCGAGCAGTTGATCGGTCAGCCCCTGGGCCTCGTCGAGTCTCGCCTGTCGGGCATCCGCCGGCAGGCGGGCGGCCATCTCGAGCGAGAGCTTCAGGCAGGTCAAGACCTGGCCGATCTCGTCGTGCAGCTCGCGGGCAAGACGCCGACGTTCGGCCTCTTGCACCTGCACCAACCGCAGTGAAAGGGCTCGCAAGCGTTGTCGACCCGTTCGGGCCTGTGCCAGCAGGCGAGCGTTGCGCAAGGCCGCCCCGACCTGCCGCCCCAGCACCTCAAAGAAGGCGGCCCGGTCGGGGTCCACCACCAAGGGCGTCGCGGTGCAGAGGACCAGTAACCCTGGCCAGCCGCCATTGGCTGCCAGGGGGACGCAGAGACCGTAACGCCAGCGCCGGTCAACGCCATCCAGTTCCATCGTCCAGGATGGTCCTCCGGAGGCGACGGAGTCGGTTGGCTGCCCCTCCCAGGTCG
>JBDTIR010000375.1:0-16462 GCA_039936275.1 Isosphaeraceae bacterium
GCAGTGCGTACTTCATCTCCCTCGAGATTTAAACGAAGTTTACCACCGAAGGTTGCAGGATCTGAAACTCCTCGATATGGCTAAGAGCTTTAACGGCCATCACGGCGGCCACGGCGGCCAGAGCGAGGTTGAGACCCACAAACACTTCGCCTGTTTGTACGCAAACTCAGCATCCCGGGTTCAGTGCGTCGTTTTAAATCCACACGCCGTCTTCGACGACATATCTCATGACCTTTTACTTACCCTTTCATCCCACAGAATCGCGTTGCTCGACATCCCGTGCGGTTCCGGTGCGGGTGGGATAGCCCTGATAACTACCGTCAAAGAACTGAGAACGGCCGGCGTCATCCCGAACACTCCGTTATCCGTCGATATCTTTGCAGCCGACTACTCGCCTTCAGCCTTGGACTTGTACGAGTCACAAGTCAGCTTGCTTCGTCCCAAGCTCGCCGAATCTGGAATATCCGTCTCGCTTCACCGCTACCCGTGGGACGCTACTCAGCTTCAACAAACGAGCGACCTTATTGACGATTACATCGCACATCAGGCCAACGAATATCTTGTTCTTATGGCGAACTTCAGCGGAGAGGGAAAGTCTCAATTCCCAAAGTTCGAACGTTCATTCGAGCACATCTTCGTTCGCTTCTCTAACAGGAGGGTCAAAGTAGTTACCATCCTGTGGATCGAGCCTCAAGGCAAGTCCGGCTTCAGGCATATTACCAAGCTCACGCAGGTGATTTCCAAAATTATAGGTTACTTTAGTAGGGTTGATCCAAATATGGCGTATCTTGAATGCGAATATGCATGGTTTAGCTTCATTCAGTCCAAGCAACTCAAAAGCGGTGTCGCCGTTCATGCTTACAAGCGGGATAACAGGCCATGAGCGAATCGGCATGGCCGCGCAAACTTCACGTCAGGTCCCTCAATTACCTGTACCGCAGTCATATCCCAACTTACGTCGCGGCCAGGCTCTTGGCTGAGTCTCTCCACCCGTCGCACATTGAGGAATGGTCCAACTCGTACGTACTTCGGAAGTGCCAGACGAATCGACGCCAAGTCTATTGGAAGCATTCTCTCTTCAAAGGTTTCGACTCAGAAGGCAGACACGAGTACCGCAAGTGTGTCATCGGTAGCCCCACCACCCAACTCGCCGAAGTTTGGCTGCTCGACCGGCTCTCGCGCGAGCCAAGCTTCGAACTTCCGTCCTACGTTTACAGTTACAATTTGAGCAGTTCACAAAGACCCCACATTTATAGACATTTCTACAATGGCTACCGAAACCGCGAAAATGCCGTCGCGGAAGCCGCCTCTCGTCTGAAAGACGCGCGAGTCGTCGTCTTCGACCTGCGGCGGTTTTACCCGAGTGTGAATGTGGAACATCTCAGACGCCGCTTTAACGAGCGTGTCGCGAGCACCACACTGAGCAAGGACGAGCGGGACGTCTCTATTCAATGCGTAGCCGAACTGACTAGCATCAAGAACGAGACAGGGCTGCCCATCGGCCCGCCACTCTCGCACGCCCTCGCCAACGTCTTCTTATCGGACTTCGATGCGGCTCTCAGCACTGCATATCCTGGTAGGTACTTTCGATACGTAGACGATGTTGCCATCGTCGCTTCCCCATCGGAGGTTGAGACCGTCAAGACATTCTTCGAGGAGACGGCCAAAGCCGAGGGCCTACAAGTCCATCGCGGCAAGCTCGACGTCATTCCGGCGGGTGCGTGGCAGTATCAGTTGAATCGAAGAAACTCCAACGGTGCGAATGAGTTCAACCTGCTTTTGGGGGACGTTCGTCGTTACCTGGCACACAACCCCCACGACTTCGAGTCGCTGAAAGCCACCTTCCGATCTGAAGGTTTTTCCTTGCCGTTCTCACGGCTCAGGTCTGTCGCCGTGGGCTCGAGCCGATTCCGCCGTTTCCTCAACAGAATGTACACCTGGGCACACCGAGAAAACATCCCCCGCCCGGCAAGTCTGATTCAGCGTGCTCACGATATCAGACGCTATGCGACCTTAACGCTCGAACGGTCTCTATCAGAGCTGGACGACTCATCGAATGGGATGCAACGTCGATGGCACATTCAGCACCTTCGCAATCTCATCAACCGATCCCTCTACTTAATGCCCGATGACCACAGGTCTGCTCTTCTGAAACGTGTGCCGGACTACCTCGAACTCCACCCCACAAAGGTTGTGCTTGAAGCACTGGTCACCAACGATGCAAGCGCGGTGATGAAGTATCCAGGCCCGACGGTCTCCGCATTTTGCGAGCTGTGGTTGGAGACGAAAAATCATCGGCCGACCGTCGATTGGTCTTCCGCTCCCGCGAAGGAGGAGCGAGACAGCGCGAGCGTCATAGCCCTCTACGGGCTCTGCTCCCCGCCCGAAGACTGGACTAACCAACTTGTGGAAGCAAGCAGCCGCACCATGGTCAGATTGACGTCTCGGGAACAGCCGAAACAACGAAGTTTCGATGATTTCTCTTATATTGACGAGATTGAATCACTGTTCTTGAGACCCGCAATCAAGTTCGACCAAATCCTGTCGTCGCGGTTCGACGAAGGAGAAGATGTCGTGCTGCCCGCGCTAGACCTCGGCGGCCAGCACTACCTGTCTTAAGGGCTCTGACATCTCACCTTCTAACGCGGGGAGGAAAAGGAGACGGAGCCATTCCGCTCCGTTCCCATTTCCTTCCCTCTCCTCGATTTGCGCTCAGAGTTCCTACTCTTGATTGCATCAATTAGGAATGCCGCGCAGGTCGGAAGGAAGGGTGTCGAGGTCCTTGCGGCGGAGTTCGGTCAGCAGGGCGCGCAGGGAGGCCACGCGGTCGGGTTCGTGGGGGGCGAGATTGGTCGTCTCGGTCGGGTCGGCGTCGAGGTGGAACAAGAGGTTGCGATCGGTGGGGTCGAGGCCGGGGGGGCCTTGGTCGAAAACCAGGAGCTTCCAGCCGTCGCGGAGCACGGCCCAGGATTTCTTCAAGGGAATGTAGATGGTCCTGGGCTCGGGGTTGGTCTCGGCGCCGGTGAGCAAGGGCCAGACGTCTTGACCGTCGAAGTTGACGTCCGGGGTAGGTTTCCAGCCGACGAGGTGGGTAAGAGTTGGCATCCAGTCGGCGGCGTGGAGGGGGGCGGCGACCTTGCGAGGGGTCAACGTCCCTTTCCAGTGGACGAAGGCGGGGACGCGGATTCCTCCTTCAAACAACTCTCCTTTTTGACCGCGCAAGGGGGCGTTGCTGCTCAGGAAAGGGGCAGGGGGGACGTTGCCGACGTAGGGGTTGCCTCCTTTGGTCAGGCCGCCGTTGTCGGACGTGAAGACGATCAAGGTGCGTTCACGGCTCCCTTTGGCGTCGAGTGCGTCGAGGAAGTCGCCGACCTTGGCGTCAAGCTGGGCCACGAAGGCCGCCATCCGTCGGAAGGAGGCGTTCTTGACCGGGTCGGGGTCGAGTGTGACGTCGGCCCAGGGTTTTTTATAGACGTCTGGGGTGTCAATGGGAATATGGACCGCCTGAAACGGGACGTAGACAAACCAGGGTTCGGGCAAGGTCTTGATCCGCTTGACGATGTCCTTGGCGACCAGCTCGGTGGCGTTGCCTTCTTCGTCGAAAATCTTGCCGTCGCGGTGCCAGGTTCGCAGCCAGGGGCCGTTGCGGTAGAGGTGGGTCCAGGGATCAATCGCGCCGGTGAGGGAACCGTAACTGTGCTCGAATCCGTAATGGTTCGGTCCCCAATCGGGTCGCGAGCCGAGATGCCACTTGCCTGCCATGCTGGTGGCGTACCCGGTCTCTTGCAAGGCCGAGGCTAGCGTTGTGGTTCCTGGAGGAAAGGCGCGGAGGTTCGTCGGCTGGAGGACGTGGGGGCCGAACCGGCCGGTCCAGCGCCCACTCAGAAGGGCCGTGCGCGTCGGTGAGCAAACAGGTTGCACATAATGATGGTCAAGTTCGACACCCTCGCGCATCAGGCGATCGAGCACCGGTGTGCGGAACTTCGAGCCGTGCCAGCCGACGTCGTTCCAACCGAGGTCGTCGGCGACGACGAGCAGGATGTTGGGCCGCTCCGCCGACCATGCCGAATTGAGCGGACCGAACCAGACGAAGACGGCGATAAAGTGGATAGTAATATTTTTAACATGCTTATTCATCGAGAAGCCCGACGAGGGTTTTGAGGGTACACCCTGGAGAAGGCCGTCGGCGAGGGGCGTCAAATCGGACGCGCCCGGTCGGCCCTGTTTGGGATCATCGTGCGACGTTCGGGCCTGGACTGCAAGGGGGAAGTGGGGTCAAATGGAGGATCGAGTTGTGGGCGGAGGAGATCCACGAAGGGGGGCGTCCGGGGATAGTCTCTTGCTCGCGGTGGGGAATTCGGGTATGAAAGTTGCGTTGTAACCGAATTTGCCGCAGGAGGCGCGAGCCCGCAAGCCTGGCTCGGGCTTGCTCCGTTTTTTTGGCCGATGCCGGGCCTTGTTGTTGCCTATTCGAAACAAGATCAGAGAACGAGTTGCGTCGCGCCAACTGTTCGGCGGGATTGGACTGGGCGTGTCATGCATAAAGGGATTGCCGTCAGCCCGGGTGTGGTGGTGGGGATTGCCTACCGCGTGGAATCGGCGTTTGGTGGGACCGAGGCCCAGGAACTGGACGATCCGAGCCTGATCCCCGCCGAGATTGAGCGGTTCGACCGCGCCTTGACGTCCTCAGCCGACGAGTTGGAGGGGATCGTCCAGAAGGTGGCCCAGCAGCTTGGCCCGTCTGAGGCGGCGATCTTCAAGAGCCACCTGACGATCATCAAGGACCAGACCTTGCTGTCGAGGGTGCGCCACCTGATCGAGTCGCAACGCCTGACGGCGCTCTCGGCCCTGCAACTGGTGCTGCAAGACTATGCGGCAACCTACGCGCATCACGAGCACGAATACTTTCGCGAGCGCATGACTGACATCCGCGACGTCATGAACCGGATCGGCTCGCACCTCAGCCTGCTCGGTACGGCTGCCGCGGTCGATACCGAGCATGACGGCGCCGAGCCGATCATCCTGGTGGCGCACGAGCTCTTGCCCAGCCAGGCGATGAACCTGGGCAACCTGCCGATCGCTGGGATCGTCACCGAGACCGGCGGCGGCACCAGCCACGCGGCGATCCTGTCGCGCAGCCGGGGCATCCCGGCTGTCTCAGGGGTCGTCGGCATCACCAATGATGTGCATACCGGCGATTTGATGGTCGTCGACGGTCGCGACGGCATGGTGATCGTCCGTCCAGATCCTGACACGGCCTCGGCCTATCGCAAGATGCAGCGCGAGTTCTTCCACCTCAAGGACCGCCTGGTCTTGAATCGCGACCAGCCGGCTATCACGGCCGACGGCGCCCAGATTGAGCTGCTGGCCAACATCAACAACCTGGCCGATGCGCAAGCCGCCAAAGGGGTCGGTGCCACCGGGGTCGGCCTCTTCCGCACTGAATACCTGTTTCTGACCCATGCCGACGTGCCCGACGAGGAAGAGCAGTATGAGCACTACCGCCAGGTGATCGAGACCTCGCCTGAACGCACGGTGACGATCCGGACCCTCGACCTGGGCGGCGACAAGACGGTGCCGTATCTTGGCCGGCGCAACGAGGCCAACCCGTTCATGGGCTGGCGGTCCATCCGCCTGTCGTTCGAACACCCGAAACTGTTCGAACGGCAGATCCGCGCGATCCTCCGCGCCGGCCGGCACGGCAAGGTCAGCATGCTCTTCCCGATGATCACGACCCTAGAAGAATTGCGGTACGTCAACCGCCTGGTTGACGAAACCAGACGCAACCTGAGACGCGAAGGCGTGCCGTTCGGCGAGGACGTCAAGACCGGGGTGATGATCGAGGTGCCCGCCGCCGCCGTTTGCATCGACGCGATCCTGCGTGAGACTGAATTCATCTCGATCGGCTCCAACGACCTGATCCAATACCTCGTCGCCGCCGACCGCGACAACCCGAAAGTCGCCCACCTCTGCGAACCGCTCAGTCCGGCGATCTTCCGGGTCTTGCACAACATACTCGACGCCTGTCGGCGCAGCAGTATCCAGGTCACGCTCTGCGGTGAGATGGCCGGTCAGCCGCGCTCGGTCCTGGCCCTGTTCGGTATGGGCCTGCGCCGGTTCAGCATGAGCCCGGCGTTTGTGCCCACAGTCAAGGCCCTGCTTTCTCGCGTGACCACCGCGCAGGCCGAACGGTTCGCCCATCAGGTGCTTCAACTCAAGACCAGCGAAGAGATCCGCAAGTACCTGACCGATCGCCTCCACGAGATCTCCAGCGACCTGGAAGTCTTTGACTTCACCTGACCCGAACCGAATACGACGCCCCCGGGAATCGACCAACCGATTTTGGTCCGGGGCAAGAGCGCGCCATCACGCCCATGAGCCTCCGACCAAAAGGCAAGCTCCGTGGGGAAACCGGAGCGAATCTGGACTCCTTTTTTAGCACCCTGTTGCAGTCGGGCCGACAGACTGCTAGTCTAACGGCAGGCCAGACGGGCCGCGATCAGAAACCTAACAGTTAAGCCGATGTTTATGAATTCTCAGGTCTGGGAACTTGTCGACACGAGATTCCCGATTTTGGGATTGAGATTGCATTTTGTAACATCGGAATTGCCAGTGGTTTAGAAGAAATCGGCCCGGCTGCGGTCCACGGTATTGGCTTTGCCTTTTGAGATCTAGACTCCACATGCCACGCCCTTCGGTGATTCAACGTCGGGGGACCGGCCGCTTGCGATAGGCGGGAACGAGCCATGGCAGATCGGCAGATGACGCTTCAGGAAAAACTCGCGGCGGCTCGCGCTGGCGGCCCGGCCAAACCCGAAGGGGAGGCCGATCTCGAAGCCAGGCCGGTTGAGGAAACTCAGCCGACCGATGTCTCCGCCTCGGCAGCCCCCATTGCGGTCGCACCGGTGCCGACACCGGCACCAGCGTCGACACCGTTGGACCCGGGCCGCCCGTTGACGCTCAAGGAGAAACTGGCCGCCGCTCGCGCCGGTGAGGCTCCACCGGCCGTAACGGCGGCGGTGGCCCCTGCGCCGACCTCGGAAGCCGCGCCGGCCGTCCCTCCACCGGCACCGGTGCCGTCGCCGTCGCTGGGTCGTCCCTTGACGTTACAAGAAAAAATGGCCGCCGCCCGAGGCACCAAGCCGGCCAGCGGCGCGGCACCCGCCGCCGGTGCCAAACCAGCCGCGACGACGGCCGCGCCAGCCGCCGCCCAGGCGGCGTCAACCCGGCCGCTGCCTTCGTTGGAGAAGTCGGACGATCCCAAAGACCTGGCCGAGCACCTGCGACGCGCAGGGTTCGCCAAAGAACAAGCTAGCAAGGCGGCCGTCGCAGCGGCCTCGCCCGCTCCGGCCGCCAGGACCGCCGCCAAGCGGACGCCGGAGTCCAAGGTCGTCGCGCCCCGGCCAGGCCGAGCTGCCGCGACGGCCGCCACGCGGACGGGGCCGACCCGCCGCCAGGTGCTCACTGGCACCGTGGTCGGGGCGTTAAGCTCGTGGTTTTTCTGGGGCTGGACCGCCTTCTCGGCGGCCGGCGTCGCCTTCCTGTCGGCCTGCGCCCGGTTCATGTTCCCCAACGTTTTGGCCGAGCCGCCGAGCACGATCAAGGTCGGCCTTCCCGGGAACTTCGAGAAGGGGGAAGTCAACGAGCGCTGGAAAGCAGAGTGGGGCTTCTGGATCGTCCGTTCGGACTACTACGACGGCGTCGATAAGCTCTACGCCCTCTCGACGATCTGTACCCACCTGGGCTGCCCGCCCAACTGGCTGTCCAGTGAGCAGAAGTTCAAATGCCCCTGCCACGGCTCCGGCTATTACGTCTCCGGCGTCAACTTCGAAGGGCCTGCCCCTCGACCACTTGAACGGTTCAAGGTCAGTGTCGGCGACGACGGTCAGATCGTGGTGGACAAGAGCCGGAAATTCCAGGCGGAGCTGGGGCAGTGGGAAGACCCCGATAGTTATATCCAGGCGTGATGAACGGCAATCGAGCAACTTAGAAATTTTCAAATTACTGATTTGAGCCCGGAAATCTGAACTCAACCGGAGCGGGTCCGGAGGCCGTCGCGTTCGGCGATCCCAGGCTTTCGGAATCGGCATCGGATTGAATCACCAAGGGACAGTGCATGGCCATCGTGGACAAGATCACTGAGACGCAGGTCTGGAAGAGCATCTTCCGCCACCCGATGCCCAAAGACCGGCGCAATCGGGTGGTCGTCATGCTGACCAACTTCTTCCTTCACTTGCACCCTGTCAGTGTACGTAAGCAGGGGATCGCGCTGAGCTACACCTGGTGCATGGGTGGGACGACCTTTTTCCTGTTCATGGTCGAGACCGTGACCGGCGTACTCCTGATGTTTTACTACCGACCGACCCTGGAACACGCCTACAATGACATCCTCGCCCTGCGCGACGTGACGACCCTGGGCATCCTGCGTGAGCTGCACCGCTGGGGGGCGCACGCCATGGTCATCACCGTCTGGCTCCACATGTATCGGGTCTTCCTGACCGGCAGCTACAAACCGCCTCGCGAATTCAACTGGTGCGTCGGCGTGATCTTGCTGGTCCTGACGCTCTTGCTGTCGTTCACCGGCTACCTCTTGCCGTGGGACCAGCTCGCCATCTGGGCCATTACCGTCGGCTCGAACATGGCCAGGGCTACTCCCTTAATGGGTGTCGAGGGGCCAGGGGCCGCGCTCTTGAAGCTCAACGGTGTGAGCTTGATCACGGACGGCTCCGACGCCAAGTTCGCCCTGTTGGGCAGTCGGACGGTCGGCGAGGTGACGCTCAACCGGTTTTATGTGTTGCACTGCGTGGCGATTCCCTTGGCCGTGGGCTTATTGATCATGATCCACTTCTGGCGGGTACGGAAGGACGGCGGGATCAGCGGCCCGATGTAACCGGAATCGCTGAGCGCAGGGCCTCCTCCTTGAAGCCCCGTTGGGTCGTTGGCGACGATTTATTTGAGCGGGAACCAAGAATTGTGTTGAAATCACTCCGTGCCTTGATTTGAGAAGGTGTTTGAACGAAGGGCAGCTGGAAAACGGCGGCCGTTCCGTCGGCGATTTCGGGCCTCGATCTCGGATGGGACGGCCGCCGCTCGCGGGATGAGTTTGCGGATCAAATCACCCTCTTTGAGCGCGGGCCAAGGGTCGCGGATAGCTCACAGCCTCGGGACGAATCGCCCATGAATGAGATCCTCCAGCACCATTCCGACCTGACCTCCGGCGTGATGGCCGGCCTTGGCTGGTTCTATCTGCTGGCCGCGATGATGAACGCGGCGGCGGCGGCCTACGTCGCCTACATGGAGATTGTCTCGGAAGGGGCCTCGCGACTAGGGCTCGCCCCGCGCACCCGACGGTTACCTGAGCGGCTGGTTTTCACCTTCGCCGGCTTGTACAGCCTGGCGATGGTCTTGATCCTCTTCCAGAAGTTCGTTGGCCCTGAAGCCTTCCGGATCGCCTACGTCCTGGCCGCCCTCGCTAACTGCGCAGTGGCCGTCGCCGCCGGATCCTATGCGGTACACCATGCCGGGGAACACGCCGCCGGGCACGACCGCGAGTCTGAAATGGTCGGGCCGACCCTCGACGACCACCAACCGGCCGTCGGCTTGGGCCGATCGATGAACCGGACGCTCTGGACCTTGATCTGGGCCATCTGCACTCTGGTCTTTCAGATCTTTGGGCTCGTCTATACGTTCAGCCGCCAGGTCATCTTGCCCGAGTTCTTTCGGAACGGGGTCAATTACGTCGCCGGGCCGACCACCGCGTTTCTGGGCGCGACCCTGGGCTTTATCGCCCTGATCCGTTACCGCAAGACGTTCGTCAACGGCATCGTCGCCTGGGGTCTGGTCAACGTGTTCTTGCTTCTTTTCGGCATGAGCATGACCGATTACGACTTTCGCGAGATTGTGACCAAGCCCGACAACGTGCCGATTGTCGGCTTGATTGTCGTCGTCGGCTTCTTCACATGGCTGGGCTTGCGGCGGGCGGTGATCAACGACGCCAGGATGGCGCAGGGCCTGCCGAACCTGGAAGAACTTGAACCCGAGAAGACCCTGACCTGGCCTGACCTGGTCTATACCGAACTGATCGCCATGGTCGCGCAGACGATCATCCTGGTCGTCTGGGCGATTGCCCTCCAAGCCCCCCTTGAGCAGCCTGCCAGCTCAACCGTGGCTCCCAACCCGTCGAAGGCCCCCTGGTACTTCCTCGGTCTGCAAGAGATGTTCGTTTACTTCGACCCCTGGATGGCCGGCGTCGTCCTGCCGTCGATGATCATCGTCGGCCTGATGGCCTTGCCCTTCATCGACACCAACCGCCAAGGCAACGGCTACTATACGTTCGTCCAGCGCAAGTTCGCCATGATCACCTTCCTGTTCGGCTATCTCGTGCTCTGGGTGATGCTGATCCTTCTGGGGACCTTCTTGCGCGGCCCGAACTGGAACTTCTTTGGTCCTTATGAATTCTGGGATTTGCATAAGCTGATTCCGCTTAATAACGTCAACCTCTCGGACATTGTCTGGATCGACCTTCTGGGCCGCGGCTTGCCCCCGAACATCCTGTTGCGTGAACTGCCCGGCTTCCTGATCGTGCTGGGCTACTTCGTGGTGATTCCGCCGCTCTTGGGTCGGCTCTTCTTCCGTAAGTACATCGCCCAGGCCGGCATGCTCCGCTTCGCTGTGCTGGCGGTCTTGCTCCTGTTCATGGCCAGCCTGCCCATCAAGATGGTGCTTCGCTGGACCATCAACCTGAAATACCTGGTGGCGATCCCGGAGTACTTTTTCAACATCTAGTGGAGCAGCAACGAGCTTTTGGGCGCTACGCGATGAGTCCATTCCGGGGGCGCACCTCCGAGTCATCGTGGATCGCTAACTGGCTCACCGCTTGAAAATCTATGCCCGCGACCGACGAGACCTACTATCGCCTGCCGGCGATGCATACTGTCTTCGCGATCACCTCGATCGGCATGTTGCTGGCGATCGTCTGGATGATCATGGCCGACCATCTGCGCCCCTGGAAACAGACCCAGCGCGAGTTTCAGCAGGTCGAGACCGCCAAACTCCGGGCGCAGGAAGAACTGCGGCTGCACGAGCAAGAGACGAAGCACCAGACGGAAATCGACCGGATCAAGCGCGAGGTCGCTGAGGCCAACCAGCACGCCAGCGAGAACCGAGGCCTGATCCGCGCCAAGGAAGTCGAGATCGACCGCACTAAGGGCCGGTTCCAGCAACTCGACATCGAAAAACGGTTCACTAAGGCCGAACTCGATAGCCAGCGGAGCATCTATGACGGCTATATCAGCCGCGACGATCGTGCGTCAGCCAGCCGCTACCTCGTCGAAAAGATCGTGCCGACAGAGCAAAAACTCACGACCTTGACGGTTCAGTATGAAGAGGTCGACGAGACGCTGCTCAACCTGAAGAACGAACTCGCCGACCTGCGCGGTCACGTCGACGAGAAAGCGAAGCGGATGGACGACCTGACCCGCGACGTCGCGCGGGTCCGCCGCACGCTCGAACAGAAGCAAGCTCAGTATGGTCAAGGAGGAGTGATCAGCCGGCTCCTGGCCGCCGTCCGGGGAATGCCGATCATCGACCTGGCCGCGCCTCCGACGAAGATCCAGCAAATCAGCCTTCCGGAACTGACGATTAATTATAATTTCAAGGACGTCCCTCGCTACGATCGCTGCACGACCTGCCACCAAGGGATTGACCGGATCGGTTACGATAAGGACATTGACGGCAAGACGCCGATGACCAAGAACCATCCCGCCTTCGCGGCGCACCCCCATCTGACCGACGGCGCCTTGACGGTGGACCCCAAGGGGCGGACTGTGACGGCGGGCCTCTACCTCGACGCCAACGGCCCTCACCCGATCAACAGCTTCGGCTGCACCATCTGTCACGGTGGCCAAGGGTCGGGCACCTCGTTCACCAACGCCTCGCATGAGCCGAACAGCCTGCTCGAACGGACGCGATGGGAAGAGGAGCATTCCTATCGGGAGATGCACCACTGGGATGAGCCGATGCTGCCCACGCGGTTTTTGCAATCAAGCTGCATTAAGTGTCATCATCAAGTGACCGATATCCCCGAGGTCGAGGCACCCAAGCTTCGCGCCGGCTATGAGCGGATTACCAAATACGGCTGTACCGGCTGTCACACCATCGGCGGCGACGGGTCGTTCGGCCCCGACCTGACCGACGCCCGCCAGATCGGCCCGAACCTCAAGCACCTGGGCTCGAAGGTTTCCAAGGACTGGGCGGCGAAATGGATCAAGAACCCGCACGCCTTCCGTCCAGACACCCGGATGCCTCGGTTCTACGAGGTCTCCAACAACGACGCCCCCGAAGACCGGCCCAAGATCCACGCCGAAGTCCAGGCGATCACCCACTACCTCTTCGCTACTAGTACCCCGCCTCAAGGGTTTGTCGATCCGCCCGCCAAGTCCGACGCGGACCACGGCAAAACGCTCTTCCTCGAAAAAGGTTGCCTCGCCTGCCACACCCATGCGGACTACGGCCCCGACGCGTTCCCCGAAGAGGCGAGGGCCGTGGCCAAAGCCTATAGCAAGGCCGATTTCGGGCCGAACCTCTCGACCGTCGCAGCCAAGTTCCCCAAAGGCGATCAAGGGTACAAGTGGCTGGCCAACTGGATCCACGCCCCGGATTCATACCACCCCAAGACCTTGATGCCGAACCTGCAACTCTCGATGCAGGACGCGGCCGACATCGCCGCCTGGCTGCTCTCGGTCACGTCCGAAACCCCCGAGCGCTGGGACGATCCGGAATTCCAGGTCCCCGCCGTGGATTCGCCCGAGGTGACGCAGGGGCTCAACGAACTGGTCAGCCTCTATCTGTCCAAGGCCAAGATCTACAAGAAGCCTGGCACCGACACGACGCGCACCGTTCTGCTGGCCGAGGTCAAAGACGTCGTCGGCGCGATGTCGCCGGACGAGAAGCTGATGTACGTGGGCGAGAAGACGATCAGCCGCCTGGGCTGTTTCGGCTGCCACAACATCAAGGGGTTCGAGTCGGCCAAACCGATCGGCACCCCACTCAACGGCTGGGGTTTCAAGAGCCCCGCCAAGCTCGACTTCGCCCACATCACCGAGTATATCGGCGACCAGAAACGTGTTGAGGACGGCTCACGCGACGGCACCTCGGAATACTACCAGGACAAGCTGGCCAGCCACCTGCGCTCTGGCTTCCTCTACCAGAAGTTGCACAGGCCGCGGAGCTACGACTACCAGAAGACCAAGGAAAGCCTCAAGAGTTGGGACGATCGCCTGCGCATGCCTCAGTTCGCCTGGGCTGACGATCCCGAGGCGATCGAAGAGGTGATGACCTTCGTGCTCGGACTGACCGGCGAGAAGGTCGCCGCCAGGTATTTGCCCAAGACCCACACCACCCCGACCCGAACCGCCATCGCTCGCGGCGAACGGTTGCTCATTCGATACAATTGTAAAGGATGTCACGTCCTGGAAATGCCCAAGTACACCGTGCCGGCCGGTATCAAGATCGCCGATGCCTTGCCCGATCTGGAGATTAACCTGGAGGTCTCCTACGGCGATCGGAGCAAGGACTTCAAAGCGTTCATCCCCGGCCTCACGTTCGACCCGGAGCAAGTCCCCAGCGTGGAGGAGCTTGAGCCCGACGCCGAGGACCGTGGCGACGTGACCCTGATCGGCATGCCGACGGCGAGCATTGAGGACGAGGTGGACGGCGAGCCAGTCACCAAGGTCTCGGTCCAGCTCTGGCGGCCGGCCACGGTCCTGGGCTACACTTTCAACGTCGGCGATAAGATCACGATCATCCCCGAGAAGATGCGTAAGACCGCGTCCGACGGCGGCGATTTCGCCTGGCTCTACGCAACCACCCAGGCTGCGGAGTCGGGTTCGGACTTCGCCTCGTACTGGAACCGGCTGCCCCCTCCCTTGCTCCGCGAAGGACTGAAGGTGCAGACCCCCTGGCTGACCAACCTGCTCAAGGACCCGTACCCGATCCGGCCCGCCGCCCAGTTGCGGATGCCTCGGTTCCACTTCGGAGCGACCTTGGCCGAGCAAGGGCAATCGACCGAGGGCGAGGAACTCTCGGCCGACGCCGTCGCCCGCCTGGAGGCCCAAGGGGAAACCCGCGACCTGGCCAACTACTTCGCCGCCGTCGACGGCGCCGAGTTCCCCTATCAGGACATCCCCCAGCGCGATCGCAACTACCTCGCGGAGCGTGAAGCGAAGCACCCTGACTACCTGGCCGGCGGCTGGTCGCTCACGACCAAGGGGCTCTGCGTGCAGTGCCACGCCATCGGCTCGTTCCAGCCGTCTGGTGGGGCGGCCGTGATCAACGGCCCGGACCTGCGCCAGGTTGGTGACCGGTTCCGGCCGGACTATCTGGCCGAGTGGCTTGGCAACCCGCAACGTCTGGTCCCCTATACGGCCATGCCGCAGAACATTCCCCCTCATCCGGCCGAAGGCTCTCCGGCAACCCCCGGCGTGCCCAAGTCGTTCGAAGGGCAGCCGCTCGACCAGGTTCTCAGCATCCGCGACACCTTGCTCAACTACACGACAGCCGTCGAGAATCAGTTGATCGCACGTGAGAAACAGGACAAGACCGAGGAACCAAAGACCGCGGAGAAGAAAGCCGAGGTGCCAAGCGGCGGCGGTCGCTGAACCATGGTTTCAGAGATGTCGGCCCCAAGGACTTCGTTGGGCGGAGCGCCATACCGCACCGCCCAACGCCTTGGCGACCGGCCTTTCGGAATCAACCGAGGCACGACGCTGACGACGCCTGGACCGAGGCCGTCACGGTTTTGAAGATCGAGACGGTTGGGTGGTTCACGGGTCGTCGCCATCAAGCAGGGGGTTATACCCCTTTTTTTGGATTGGGTAAGTTTTGGACACGCCTTAACGAGGGAGACTTTTTGATGATTGGTCATTGGACACGCGGAGCGATGGCTTCAGGGCTCGGCCTGGCCGCCACGTTGCTGCTGGTGGTTGCCGGTTGCGGTGGACAAGGGGAGCAGGTTGACGAAGCCGTGGTGGAGACCGACGCCGGTGGCGGTGGCGGTGGCGTGGCCAGCGCTCCAGGCGCCGTCGGCACGATCAAGGGGCGCGTGATCTGGGGCAGTGCCGATATCCCGGCGCCCAAGCCCCTCGACAACAAGTCGAAAGACCCCGAGGTTTGCGGCAAGGCCCAACTCTTCTCTCGCAACCTGGTCGTTGATCCCGAGACCAAGGGGGTCATGGACCTCTTCGCCTATATTCCCAAGGCAACCGCCAAGAATGACGCCGCCGTCAAGGCTCTCGTCAAGGAGATGCCGGAGGTCGAGATCGATCAGAAGAACTGCGAATATCAGCCCTTCGCCACGGTGATGCACAAGGACCAGAAGCTCCTCTTCAAGTCGGGCGACCCGGTCATGCATAACGTCCACTACAGCGGGTTAGAGAACAACCGGAACTTCGCCGTCGCTCCGAACACCTCGGTGACCCAGTCGATGGTCAAGGAGCTGAACCCCGTGCCCTTGAAGTGCGATGTCCACCCCTGGATGAGCGGCTGGATCATGGTCTTCGACCACCCGTACTTCGCCCTGACCAAAGCGGACGGCTCGTTCGAGATCAAAGACGTACCCGCAGGCACGCAGAACCTGGTCATCCGCAGCGGCAAGATGGGCTACGTCACCAAGGGGGCCGCAAAGGGGATGCCGGTGACGGTCGAGGCGGACAAGACGACCGACCTGGGCGACATCACGTTTGAGCCTGCGGCCGGGAAGGCGCGTAAATAAGCGAATGGCTTGATCTTTCGTTCCGGATGACGTTTCATGAACCGCGACGCCCTGGGCCGGTCGCTCTAGTTCCTTGGCCTGGTGATCTTGCCGTTCGCCATCGCCTCGGAGTTGGTCGGCCCGGGTAAGTCGTTGCTCTCAAGGTCTCTGGTATAATGGTCGCGCGACGCAAGCCAACAATGCTGGACGTCTCGCTCACTTGAACCGCTTGATTCCAACACCCACCGACTCTGTACAGAGGAACCATCTACGATGAAGTCCACCTATTCAATGATGGCCTGCGCCGGCCTGGCCGGCGCGGTGGTATTGACGTCCTTGTTGGCAGGTCCAGCGAGCCCGCCCGCCTCAGCCGCAGTCCCGCCGCGCTCAGCGGTCCTCACGGTCTTGCCGGCGCAGGACGGTGCCTTCGGCACGATCAAGGGGCGCGTGGTCTGGAGCGGTGCCGACATCCCGGAGCCCAAGGCCCTCGACAACAAGTCGAAGGATCCCGAGGTTTGCGGCAAGGTCACACTCCACGCTCGCGACCTGGTCATTGATCCCAAGACCAAGGGGGTCATGGACCTCTTCGCCTACATTCCCAAGGCGACCGCCAAGAATGACGCCGCCGTCAAGGCTCTCGTCAAGGAGATGCCGGAGGTCGAGATCGATCAGAAGAACTGCGAATATCAGCCCTTCGCCACGGTGATGCACAAG
>JBDTIR010000376.1:0-11665 GCA_039936275.1 Isosphaeraceae bacterium
TCGCTTTTGTCAGCAGGCGGCCGAGCCCCCTGGTGCCGATTCCGCTTGAGAATCGAGATCCAGAGCAGGTCAAGGAGAGTAAGGGGGCCCGCGATCGGTTGTGATCCCCGGGTTTTGACTGATCGCCCGGAGTGGCTCAAGTTGGTTTTGTAGGGCGAATGGAAGACGCCGGAATTCTTGGGAAGGAAGACCACTGGCGTTGATTCACAACGCCCTACCCATCCGCCGCGACCGAGCGAACCCACCTACCAAGGATCGATCCAGGTTGGTCGTTGGATCGAGACCTTTCCTCATTCCGGCGCTGCTGGGGATGCTGCCGGGGCGTACCGAAAGAAGTCGTCCCAATGGCCGTCGAGGATCGCCAAGACTTGCTCGATCGGCGCGGCGGTCAGACGCCCTTGGTTGTCGGCCTGGACGATTCCCAGCCGGAAGAGTTTGTGCAGGGCGTCTTGGACTTCAAAATCGAGGTCCAGGCCGGTGTGCGTTTGCAGGAAGTGCTCGATCCAGTCGTCGAGCCGCGCTGAGTTCCAGGGGCCCTCGTCGCTGGACTTGCGCCAGAGCGCATAATAGGCCAGCAGGGCCTCCTTGTATTCTTCTTCCTCGGCCGCGCCGATGATGCATTCAATGACGCTGGCGTTATTGGCCAGGGTCAAATAATAGAGGTGGCGGATCATCGTAAGTAGATGACGCCTCTGCGCCCGCTTGAAGCCGAAGAACGAGTTGATCCCCGCCGAGACCGGGGCCATCAAGAGCGTGCCCAGAGTCAGTCTCGGCATGGCCGACATCGCGCCGACGAAGAAGCCGACGGCCTTCAAGGCCATGGTCGCCGGGAAGGCCACCAGAGGCGAGGCGACCTGCGCCTTGTCGATCATCCGCATCTTGACCTTGATGCCTTGTTCGGGCAAGTGCATTTCCATGTCGACATATGGAACGTCTTTGAACAGGCGCAGATAAATCACGTCGGCGCGGACGTAAGAATCTCGGTCGGCGAACTCGGGCTTGAACTTCAAGGCCACGACGAACCGGGCGTAGCCGTCGTAAACCACCTCGCTCTTGCGGAACTTGCTCTGAAAGTTGCGCACGAACCGCGAGACCTTGGTACTGCCTCGCACATAAACATCCATGTGTTCGAACAGAGTGAAGTCGGGAACGTAGGTCAAGCCTTTCTCGTTCGGCGCGGCGATGGCGTCCTCGATCACTTCGAGCTTCAAGCGTCGGTAATTAGCCCGGATCAAGGCGGCCTCGAACGGCTTGAGGAACTTCTCGTCGCCGAAGTCGGTCGGCAGTGCCGTAAAGCCGTTCAGGTCAACGCAATCGGTATCGGGATCGAACGGGGCGTAGCGTTCCTTCAATTCGACGAGCCAGGAGTGGAACTCATGATGAAAGACCGCGTCGAGCAGCTTGGCGAACTGACCGAAGTGCGTGCGTTCGGTGGGCGAGAGGTCGGGTTGGCCCATCAGCAAACGAGTCAGATCGCCGGGTCGGATGGGAATCGACCTTTCTTGAGCGTCGGAGTCGTGCGCCGGCTCGGCCGTGCAGCCGTTGGCGTTCGTCGGATCGGACTGAGACTCTGGTGTTGCGGGTCTGGTCATGGGCGCGGGGAACCGGGGGAGGTCAAACGGGTCGATCGGCACCGGGACTTTGGGGACGCTCAGACGTCAGAGGGTCCGGCCGCCTGTCACTCGATTCTATGCGAAGCATTGCGCCTTGGGCACTCCGTCCCTGCCCGATTCCGACCCTGTTGGTCGTCAAAGCCGTCGCGGTCGAACCAGAGTGAATTATCACACCGCCGCTGAATCCGCAAAAATTGAGGTGACGACGAACGGGCTCATGTTCAACTAGATCGCTCAGAGGTTCCCGCTCACGGGTCGGAACGATACCTTACCTACAAACGAACCGTAATTGTTTATAATTGAAATGTTTTGAATTGTTCATACGCGATTCTAATTGTTTGTAAAAAATTCATATTAATGGGTAGATCACGCTGTAATCTGCCCTGAATTATTGACTTACGCTTGGTTGATGTCCAGGCAGACTTGGAGCGCGAAGTCGCCCGCGTCGCTGCGGAAGACCACGATCAGGCCGTCGGTTCCCGGCTTCGACCCGATCCCAAGGCCGGCGCCGGACAGGACGGAGGGCGTGGAGAGGACCAGTTGGTAGGGAGTGTCGGCCAGCAAGGTCTTGGCCTGGCCGGCAACGATGTTGGCGAGTTCCCCAAGGCAGTCGCGGACGAGGTCGTCGTCAAGGGCCGGGACCGCATCGGCAAGCACTCGCCTGGCAAGGGCCGTCGCTGTGTCGTTGGGAAAGCTGAGCACGAGAACCCCGGAGTCGTCGGCGGTCACGCCGATCACCGCGGAGAGGTCGGCGAGCGTGCGAGGGTCGTTGACTCGGTAGACGGACCGGACGGCTAAATCGGTCCTCGCCAACTCGGAGAGCGTCATCTGCGCGGCCGAGATGAACGGCTCGATGATCTGCGCGCGGTCCTCGGGCGAGACCGGCCGTGCGTCTGGGCGTTCCAGGATGTCCAAATCCGCGCTCCCGCCCCGGAACGGGGCCAAAGGGCCGCCTCGTTGGCGGCTCAGCGATTGACCTGATAGAAGCCGGTTTTGAGCTCGTTGAGCCGCCGGTACGAGTTGTCGAGGTTGAACGTCGTCTCGGCCCCGCCCAGCAGGAGGTAGCCGTCAGGGCGCAGGACGCGAGCCATGCGGCCGAGGATCGCCTTCTTCGTCTCGACGTCGAAGTAGATCATGACGTTGCGCAGGAAGACAAGGTCCATGGGTGGAAGCGGCGGCCAGGTACGGACCAGATTGAACTCCTGGAAATCGACCATCGTGCGGACATCGTCGTGGAGTTTCCAGGAGGTGCCTTGCTGGCGAAAGTGCTTCAAAAGCAGCGACGCGGGCAGGCCGCGGTTGACCTCGGCCTGTTTGTAGACCCCTTCGCGCGCCCGGCTCAGGACGTCGCGTGAGAGGTCGGTGGCGAGGATCTTGATCTCCCAGGCCGACAACTCGGGGAAGTATTCGCGGATCAGGATGGCGAAGCTGTACGGCTCCTGCCCGGTCGAACAGGCGGCGCACCAGACGTTTAGCCGGCGCTCCGCCGCGCGTCTGAGGACAAGGTCCGGAAGGATGACTTTGCGGATCATCTCGAACGGCAGGACGTCGCGGAAGAACATGGTCTCGGTGGTGACCATCGCCTCGACGACCCTCTGCTGCAAGACGGTGGAGAGCGGCGAGCGCAGGAGACCGACCAGGTCGCTGATCGAGCCGAGCCCCAGGTCCCGGATGATCGGCTCCAGGCGCGATTCAACCAGGTATTGCTTGCCGTCTTCAAGGGCGATCGCGCTGCGATCGCGGACGACGGCCCTGATGAAGTCGAAGTCCTGGTCCGTCATGAGCGTTGAGTCGTTCCCGAAGGGGTTGGAGGGGGGCCTTTGGATGTTGGCTGGGTTGGCGTCATTCCTGATCAATATCTCGATGGTCTCAGGTCGGCCGCCGCGCGAGGCGAACCCGCTCGACGATGGCGCTGGCGATCATCGACAGGGGGAGCACGCGATCGGCCAAGCCCGCCTGGACGACGTAGCCAGGCATCCCCCAGACGACCGAGGTGGCCTCGTCCTGGGCGAGTATCTGGCCGCCGGCCTCTCGGACCAGTTCGCAGCCTCGCAGGCCGTCCCGTCCCATGCCGGTGAGGATCGCCGTGAGCGAGCCAGCCCCGAAGACCTTGGCGACGGAGCGAAGCAGGACGTCAACCGCCGGCCGACACGAGTTCTCCGGCGGGTCCTGATGGGTTTGGAGGCGGCAATGGAGCCCGTCCTTCACGGCGATCATGTGGTAGTCTCCCGGGGCGATCCAGGCCTCGCCAGGCTTCAGTATGCACCCCGGGCTGGCCTCCCGGACCACGATCAGTGACTGGGCCGACAGCCGCTCGGCCAGCAGGTGCGTGAACATGGGCGGCATGTGCTGGACGACCAGAATGGGTACGGGGAAGTCGGCCGGGAGGTTCGCGAAGATCTCGGTCAGGGCTTTTGGTCCGCCGGTCGAGGCCCCGATGGCCACCACCCTCACGGGCTCGGTCGAGGAGTAAGACCGGCGGCCGGCAGCCGGCGCCGGCCTTGAGGACGGGCGCGTGCAGAGAGCCTTGATCCTTGGGACCAGCTCGTCTCGGATGACGCGCAGCGAGCCTTCCAGACCCCCTGCGTCGGAGGGCTTGGCAAAGTAGTCGCTCGCTCCCAGGGCCAGGGCGTCAAGGGTTGCCTCGGCCCCGCGCTCAGTCAGGGCGCTGAACATGATGACCGGCAGTCTTGGGTGCGTCTTGCGGATCTCCTTCAAGGTCGCCAGGCCGTCCATCACCGGCATGACCACATCAAGGACGATCAGATCGGGGCTGACCCGGGTCAGCTTGGCCAGCGCGATCCGACCGTCGGCGGCGGTGGCGACCACCTCGAGCTCCGGGTCGCGCGACAGCTCGTCGGACACCAACCGGCGGAACACGACCGAGTCGTCCACGACGAGAATGCGGACCTTGGGCATGTCTACTCCCTGAAGGCGTCAAGCAAGCTAAGTTTGGCGACGAGGACTTCCTTGGTAAACGGCTTCATCACATACTCGTTCGCGCCGGCGCGAAGCGCGCGGGCGACCTGTTCCCCCTCGGTCTCGGTCGTCACCATGACGATGCGCACGCTGTCGAAAGCCGCTTGCGCGCGAACCGCCAGGATGAAGTCCAGGCCGTTCATCACTGGCATGTTCCAGTCCACGAGGACGAGTTCAATATCGGGGTTTCGCTGGAGTTGCTCGATCGCCTCAAGGCCGTCGCCGGCTTCGACCACGTCCGTCCCCATTTCCTGGAGGATCTTGCGGAGGATCAGCCGGACGGTTCGGGAATCATCGACGACGAGCGCACGCATGAGCATCTCCGAGCTTGGGGGCGGCCGAGGCTCTTGCCATTCTCTCGAACCAAAGGCCCACGCCAGTTTGCTCTCCCTGGCCGTCCAATACAACTCCCCTGGTCCTCAAACAAGCGTAATCCGAGGTTGTTGTAAGCGCTCGGCAGATGGTGCGCGTGTCTCAATTCGACAGGAATCACTCAAGGCTGCCAGGGCACCCCAAACCATCAGTTCTCGCCGTAAATTGCCTTTACAAACAGCGATCCTTACCCAGATTCGCGCACCGTCTGGCGAGTGCCAGGCAGTCTTATCCGGTCTGGTCGCCCTCTTGATGCGTACGAGGCCACGGGAACGTTACTGAGGGCCTTGGCCGAGGAGGAAGGAGGTTGACGCCCTCAGCCGCACGATTTCCTTACATCCAGAGGCACGCAGAAACAACTACTTGCCCGTGCCACGCACCGGTCAGCAACGCAATCGGCACGGGTTCGAAGTACCGAACCTCAAGGCACCCGAGACCCGTCCGCACGAATCCTGGCCACCCGTCGCGGTTTGATCTGTAGCATGCCGACGCTCCGGCCGGTGGGTCGCGGTTTCACGGAAAGTGCGGAAGAGCCGTCATTCGGCCAACAGTCACAATTCCTACGGCTGATGATCGGATCTCGCGTGTGGGCTACGGGAGTTTGACGCGGACCAGTGGTGCGAGTGTTGTGGACGACTCGCCGGCTACGGGTGTGGAGAGACCCGGCTGGTCGTCGTTCGCGAGCTGAATCGTCCAGCCTTCGTCCAGGTTGATGACGAAGCCTGCGTTCGCGTCCGCATTCAGGTGACCTTTCCAGACTGGCGTGCCCGGGTGGTATGGCTTGCGGCCAGCGAGGTCGAACACCTCCAGCGCGACGGTCGCCTTGTCCGCGTCGAGCGTGAGGAAACGCACGATCAGAGGTTTCTCTTTCTCGGACCGTTGCACGGCGTAGGTGCTGCCCGCCGCGGCGATCATCAACAGCCGGTGGCGTTGTCGCTCCGGTTTGATCGGGAGGAACGGGAAATTTCGGACGATGGCCCCGAGTGCTTCCCCTTCGGCCTGATACTGGCGGTCGTTGTCCAGGTAGTTCTTCCGCCACTCGTCCGGGTCGGGGTTCGGCGTCGGGTTGGTCAGCTTCGCCTGCTGATTGACCTCGCTTCCCTGGTCGGAGCAGACCGACCATTTCAGTTGGACGGTGTTCGTGAACGGCAAGCGTCGCCGCTCCCAGCGAGGGTGCGGTACCAACCGAGCGACTTCGGCCACATCGAACTGACTAAAGTAATAGTACTGGGCGGCCTTGTCGCCCCACTCGTTCTCCGCGATCAGCTCGACGACCGCGTGCGTCAAGTCTTGCCCCGACATGTTCTTGAGCCGAAACTCCTTGAGCCCTTTGAAGCGTGTACGATCTTTCGTGATCGGGACGCTCCAGTCCCCCTCGACGTCGATGAGCTGTGAGGACGACGGAGGCCCGCCGCACTTCTTTGCAAGCGGCAAGAGCCAGGTCTGCCAGAGGGCCGAGGCTCGGTCCACTTGCGCCATGTCGGCGTAGGAGAGCAAGCCGCTCACCAGGGAGCGCTGCTTCACGTCGTCCATCAGCCCGCTCGCGCCTTTCAGCAGTGAGCCCAGATGTTTGCGACTCGCGTCGGACATCGGCGCGTCAAACACGATGAAGCGCTCGTCAGGGTACGCACGCTCGAGCTTGTCTTGCAGCTCAGCGCGATCCAGCTCTCGCTGGAACACGTACTTCGCGGAGGGCAACATCACGGTCTGCTGAAACTGGCGGATTGACGAGTTGGGGGTGTTGCCCAGCAACTCGTCGGCCTCGGCCAGTTGGATCCGGGCACGGCAGAGAGCGAGGAACTCTCCGGCGGCACGGCTCAGGTACGGTTGCGGAGAGTCGGCCAGCTCTTCAAACTCCTGGAACAGAGCCTCTGCGTACGCCTGGTTCTTCCCGCCGCCGGGCGAGCGGCCGAGCAACATGTCCGCCAGGGGGCCATACGGCCCGGACGTCAGGGTCGGATGATTCGAGCGATACGGAAGGTAAAACTGCTCGCCCCCGGGCAGGCCCCCCTTGCCCCGGTAGGCGGGAAAGGACGACAGCATGGCGATGCGGCGCCAGACGTAGTTCGGGTCGGCTAGGTCAGGCGTCTCGATCGCGTCGCTGAGTTCAGCCGATGGGGCCTTGGGCACCCCCCAATAGGCGATGCTGTTACGCGCCGACTCTTCCCCCGATCTCACGAGGGTTTTCGGGCCCGGCTTTCCAACGCCGGCCGGACCTTGATAAAGCAACTCGCCGTCTCTCAGTTTCAGCGATACGGCCGTGCCGGCCCCCCGCACCTTCTTGGTGGTCGTGTCCACGGGGCTGGCCTCGAAGGACAGCGTTCCACCGTCGAGCTTGATCTCCTCCGCATGGTACAGGTGTCCGGTGGTCCCCTTTCTGTAGTTCAAGGAGCCTTCGACTCGCCAACCACCGGCCGACTCGTCCACGTCCACGATCCAGACGTCGTGCTGGGTCATGCCTCCGCTGGAGGACCAGATGCCGAGCAGGTCAGCGTGCTTGCCCGCCAGACTTGCGGCTTGCAGTGGACGCAGTTTCGCCGGGTCGGTGACACCCGCCTTCTCGTAGGCGGCCAGCCCCCTGTCAGCCACCGCGCCGAACTCCCGTGCCGCGGTTTCCAGGGTCTGCCAGTATTCGGCCACGGCGGAGGCCATCACCGGGTGGGTCGGGAGCGGGCCGGAGTCCTGGCTCTTGCCAGCGCCGTAGGCGAACGCCATCAACTGGTCGTTATACTGCTTCAATTCCGAATCCCTGGGGTCGGGTTTCCGGTTGCCGATCTCCCCCCGACTCACGAAGTTCGGGATCCTGGGGCTGGGTCTCCCTCTGTTGAGCACTCCCCGCCGATTCTGGAGCTTTGGGCTCCTGGGGTTGGGTCTCCCTTTGTTGAACCCCCCTCGCTGCTTCGGGAGTTCCGGGTCCTTGGGGGCGGGTTCCCCGTCATCGATCTCCTCCCGCCGCTTCAGGAATTGAACGCGGATCTCCTCGCGGGCTTCCTTCTGCGCGTCCTGGTACGCGGTGCGGGCGATCTTGTACTCCAACGCCACGCGGTCAGTGGCGGCGGCAGTGGTCGGACCGACCGGCGGCAATTCGAAGCCCTCGACGGTGGCTGCGGCGATTGCTGATGCGGTGGGCGGAGTGGCCCGGTCGGCTCTCCCACCGTCGCGCGCCGGCGCGGTTCCCCCGTCGCTGGATTCCGCGCGAGCGGTCGGTGCGGCTGGTTCCGCGCTGGTTGTATGGACAACTTCCACCGAATCCGAGACCGGTTGATTTCGAAGCCTGACGACCACGATGAGGGCGATTCCCAGAATGACCGAGATCGCCGCCGCGACGATGCCGAGCCTTGACAAAGGAAACTTGCGCGTGACACGGTTGAACTTCTCCGCCCCAACCGCAACTTGATCGGTACCCGCGACTTGCCCCGCGGGTCGGTCCGGAGCGCTCGTCGTGAGCGGAGTCTCTGACTGGTTCGATTTGTCTCGCTGAGGGGATGGGCTTGGCGGGCGTTCGGGCGCTGGCGGAGTTGTCGACGTGGGGAACAGCCCCTTCACGGCGCTGGCGCGGACCCGCCGTTCGTCGCCCTCTTTTTGAATCAAATCGGTTGGCAAAAGCGTTCCGGAAGCGGCAATCTGCTTGAGCTTCTCGGTCGACATCGGGCCTGTTCCCTGACCATCGCGCCAGATGAACCACTGATTCGCCATCAAAATAGCCCTCTCGTGAATTTAAGGACGACCTCCGGGAGCCTTTGCGTACCGCACGCCATTGTACCGCCCAGATTTCTACGAAAATATACGGGTATGGAAATAATTCGAGGAAAACCGGGTAAATTGTTCCTAGGTGTCTGACCCGATCAAGCATTGCGAAACGCAGCTCCGGTACAGAGTGGAGAACCAAGTTGGGACCAACATCTCTCCGAATTTGTCCCGAATCGTTGTCAAAATAAAAATATACAAATCTTATTAGTAAATATATTTTATAATTGTTCTCTTGACTAAGTTAAGACATTAGAATCTAAAATCCCTCTTGGTCAGGCGACCACTTTCAGGAGGTGGCTCGACTCCCCCTCTCGTAGTGGAGGCGTTTTGACTTGAGGTAAACTCCTCAACCGGGTTCGCGACGACGGGCGGCCGGGGTTTTGACAGCGGCGGTGGGTGAACCAGCCTCTTGGTCCTGGTCCGGGGTTCCTGTATCATCCCGAACAGTCACCCACGTCGAGGACCAGACCAATGCGAACTGAAGTCGTACGAGCGGGAATCCAAAAGCTTATCCGTTCTGGGGGTTCCATCTGGAAGCGATCGCGTTTTGTGGGTCGTTGTCTGGGCGTTCTTGCATTGCCGATGATCGTCGCGTTCGTCGGATTGACCGCCGCCGGGGCCGCGCCGGCTGATCGACCCAACATTGTGCTGATTGTTTCGGACGATCAGGGGTATCGGGACCTGGGTTGCTTCGGGGGCGAGGAGATCGTGACCCCGAACCTTGACCGGCTCGCGGCGTCGGGGGTTCGCTTGACCAGCTTCTATGTGGCATGGCCTGCGTGTACGCCGTCGAGAGCGAGCATTCTGACCGGCCGATATCCCCAGCGGAACGGCCTGTATGACATGATTCGTAACGATATGGTGAATTACAAATATCAGTACGACGAGGTCACCTACGCCCTCTCGCCGGAGATGACCCTGGGGCTTGACCTTCGCGAGGTCACGATTGCGGACGTGTTGAAACAAGCGGGATATGCCACGGGTGTTTTCGGCAAGTGGGACAGCGGACGGTCGCGCCGGTTTTTGCCGCTCCAGCGCGGGTTTGATCGATTCTTCGGGTTCTCGAACACCGGGATCGACTACGATACGCATCAGCGGTACGGCATCGAATCAATGTTCAAGGACAATGAGCGGATCGAAGCGGAGGGCTACGCCACCGACCTGTTTGAGCGCGAGGCGGTCCGGTTCATTGACGATCACCGCGACCAACCGTTCTTCCTTTATGTTCCGTTCAACGCGCCGCATTCCCCTTCGAACGATGATCCGAAAGTTATGCAGGTTCCCGAGAAAACAATATCGACGTTCTATCCAGGCCGCGATCCGAATGACAAGAGGGTTCGCTACATGGCCTGCGTGACCCACATGGACCAGGCGATTGAGGCGATCCTCAAGGCGATCGACGCTGGCGGATTGACCGATCGAACCATCGTAATTTTTTGCTCAGACAACGGGGGCTCCGGGGCGGCGGACAACGCCCCTTTGCGCGGTCACAAGGCACAGATGTTCGAAGGGGGAATTCGCGTCCCTGCGATCGTGACGTGGCCAGGGGTCGTGCCTCCCGGTTCGCAAAGTGACGAGTTCCTCTCAACCCTGGAGTTCTTCCCGACCCTCGCCGCCGCCGCAGGCGCCTCTGTGCCTGAAGGGTTGGTGCTTGACGGGTTCGACATGAAGGCGGTGCTAAGGGGGGACCAACCCTCGGAACGCAAAGAGATGTTCTGGGAACGTCGAACCGATCGCGCGGCGAGGGTCGGACGCTATAAGTGGGTTGATTCCGAACGCGGTAAGGGTCTGTTCGACCTGTCGAAGGACATCGGTGAGAAACACGACCTCTCCAGCAAGCGGCCCGAGGTCTTCGATCGAGTGAAGGCCCGGTTTGCGGCCTGGACCAAGACGATGAACGCAGCGGAGCCGCATGGGCCGTTCCGGAATTATTGAGGCGAGCCCGGTCATCGGGCCGCGCCCTTTTGAGGAGAATAAGACATGAAGGCCATCGGCCTGCGTCGACACGATCAGCCAACGATTCTGGAACTCATGGAGATCGCGGTTCCCGGTATCGACGACAACGAAGTGCTGGTGCGCATCAAGGCGATCGGGGTTGGCCTTCATGATCGTTGGTATCTGCCAACAAAATATGAATATCCCTATGTCATTGGCATCGAAGCCGCTGGAATCATCGAAAAAACGAGCGAGTCGGTGACAGGCCACCCACCAGGTTCTCGGGTCATGTTCACCAGCAGCATGCATCCGAAGGGCGGGGTCTGGGCCGAGTTCGCCGCCGTTCCGGAAGCGGCACTCGTCGTGATTCCGGATGAACTGGACTTTGTCCGGGCCGCGGCCCTGCCCGTGGCGGGAAGCACGGCCCTGGAATCAATCCGGGCGCTTGGCCTCAGCCCCAACGACTCGGTATTCATGGCGGGTGCGTCCGGCGCCATCGGGACCTTGACGATCCAGTTGGCGAAGGCGATCGGTTGCCGGATCGCGGCCTCCGCCTCATCGAAGAATCATGAGTACATGCGGTCCCTGGGTGCGGAAAAGACGGTCGATTACCGAGACCCCGACTGGGTTGACCAGGTCAGAGCCTGGATGCCGGAAGGCGTTGACGCGGCATTGGCCATTCAACCCAATACAGGACTCGGTTGCTTGCGGGTCGTCAAGGACGGCGGCAAGGTTGTCACGGTTTCCGGCGATCCGTTGACGGCGGAGCGAGGCATTCAGGTGACGCAAGTGATGGTCGGCCTTGAAGCGAAGAAAGCGCTGGGCCAACTGGCGTCCGAGGTTGCCAGCGGGGCCATTCATGTCGAAGTGGAACGGACCTATCCGTTCGATCAAGGGATCGAGGCGCTTGAGAAAACGGAGACAAGACACGCGCGAGGGAAGATTGTATTGACCTTGCCATGAAGCAAAGGGATTCCGTTATGCAGCCACGTCTCTCGATCGCCAAGCTCATGACG
>JBDTIR010000377.1:0-6607 GCA_039936275.1 Isosphaeraceae bacterium
ACCACATTACCCCGTATGCGTTTCAATTCCGCCTTCAGCCCGGGGCGTTCGAAAAGTCGATCTGGTATCGCCAGAACTGGATGGCGGTCGAGTTCAACCTGCTCTACCGCTGGCACGGCCTGGTTCCGGACTCATACCGGCTCGGCGGGAAGGACGTTCCGCTGGTGGAGACCCTCTTTGAAAACCATCTGCTGGTTGACCACGGCCTGGGCGCGGTCCTGGAAGCCGCATCGGCGCAGACGGCGGGCCGGATCGGCCTGTTCAACACCCCGGTGTCGTTGCTTGACGTCGAAGTGGCGAGCGTCAAGCAAGGCCGATTGGCGCAACTGGCCAGCTACAATGATTACCGAGCGCTCTGCCAGTTCCCCCGCGTCACGTCGTTTGACCAGATCTCCGGCGACCCTCAGGTTCAGGCCGGCTTGAAGAACGTCTACGGCCATGTGGACCGGATCGAGTTTTACCCCGGCCTCTTCGCCGAGGACGTCCGCGAGCAATCGGCCTTGCCCGCCCTGATCGGCCGACTCGTGGGCGTTGACGCCTTCTCGCAAGCGTTGACCAACCCGCTCCTGTCCGCGCATCTGTACCATGACCGCACGTTTACCAAAGCGGGCCGGGAGATCATCGAATCGACGACCAGCCTTTTCCAGATCGTCGAGCGCAACGTTCCGCCAAGGAGTCAACCGTTCACGATCACAATGGATCGGGCCAAGGCGCCGCGGGCGGACTAACCCTTCAAGGAGACGGTCACGGTTCAGAACGTGCCCGCGTTGATTGGTTCGGCGACGGCGGCAAGGTTTTCGAACCTCATGAAGTTCTTGAGGAAGGTGAGCTTGACCGTTCCCGTGGCGCCGTTGCGGTTCTTGGCGACGATTAGCTCGGCGACGCCGGGCTGATCGTTGGGGTCATAGTATTCCGGGCGGTGCAGGAGTAAAACCATGTCGGCGTCTTGTTCGATCGCGCCCGATTCTCTCAGGTCGGCCATGCGTGGGCGGCGGTCTTCGCGGTTCTCGACGGCTCTGTTCAACTGCGAAAGGGCGACGACGGGAACCGAGAGGTCGCGGGCCAGGGTCTTGAGCCGCCGGCTGATCTTGGCGATCTGCTCTTGCCGGCTGTCGCGCGACTCCTCAGCGTCGACAAGCTGGATGTAATCGACGACGACCATCGATAATTCCTTGCGAAGCTTGAGCCTGCGGGCGTTGGCGGTGATCTGAAGCATGGTGCGAGTCGGCGTGTCATCAATATACATGGGTGACTGACGTAACTCGTCGTAACCTTTACCCAAGAGCTGCATGTCTCTGGTGCCGAGGTTTTGACCCGTTCTCAGCTTATGGCCGTCGACCTTGGACCGGGCGCAGAGTAGGCGTTCGGCGAGTTCGAGATGGCCCATTTCGAGACTGACGAAGAGGACGCCTTTCTTCTGTTCGACCCCAACTTGTTCGCAGATGTTCAGAGCAAAGGCGGTTTTCCCCATACTCGGACGGGCGGCGATGATGACGAGCTGGCCGGGGTGGAAGCCGCTGGTGATGTCGTCGAGTTCGAAGAAGCCGGTGCCGACGCCGGTGACGGGGTGTCGGGTCTCGCTGCGGGCGACGATCCGGTCCATGGCGTCGGTCATGATGTCGGAGAGTTCGACCGTCTCGCCGGTGACCTGGTCCTCGGCGATCTGGAAGACGCGTTGTTCGGCGGCTTCGAGTACCTGATTGGCGGTGAAGGTGTTCGAGTAGCCGTCTCGGAGGATCTCATTGGCGGCGGCGATCAGGTCGCGGACAATCGCCTTCTCGCGGACGATCCCGGCGTGATACTTGGCGTTGGCCGCGTGGGGGACGCAGCCCAGGAGTTGTGCCAGGGTCTCGATGCCGCCGATCTGTTCAAACTCGCCGCGGCGGGTCAGTTCCTCGGTCAGGATGATCGAGTCGACCGGCTTGCCAAGGTCGTAGAGGTCGCGGATAGCCCGGAAGATCGTCTGATGGCTGTCCCGGTAGAAGTCCTCAACCTTGAGGACCTGGATCACGTCGTGCAGGACGTCGTTGTCCAGCAGGACGCTGCCCAGGACGCCTTGCTCGGCCTCCAGGTTCTGGGGCGGCAGGCGGTCGGCCAGATTCACCAATAAAGGGGCCCGAGCGTGGCCATGGCCGTTCCCATTGCCATTCCCATTCCCAATGCCGTGGCCATTGGCGGACATGATCGGCGAGCCTCCGTCCAGACGGCGAGGACGGGTGAAGAAGGCCCGTCCCGAAACCAAAAGGGCTGTTGGCCGACCGATCCGCAACGGGCCCCGACATGCCGCGTCAAACCAGACGCCCGCGCACGATCGAAACCGAACGGTCGGCCAGACCTGTACAATGGTATCGGCCAACCGGCGATCGGTTCAACAGAATTCGTGTCCGACCGCGCGGAAATTCCGAACGGGATGGGGGTGATGCGCATTGCGCGGGCAACGGCATGTACCGAAACCCTCTCCCCGTTCGGGAGAGGGGCCGGAGCCAGAGCTGCCTGTTTGGTTCAGACGGGTTCTTCGGTGTGGGAGGGGACGACCCAGAGCTTGACCTCGGTATCGACGTCCTGGCCGAGATGGAGCCTGATGGTATAGAGGCCGAGTTCCTTGAGCGGGCCTTCGATGCGGACGTTCTCGGTATCAAGCGGCAGGTTGTCGGCGCGGAGCGCGGCGGCGATCTGGTCGGCGTTGACCGAGCCGTAGAGGTGCCCTTCGGCGTTAGCGTTGGCCTCAATGGTGATCGAACGCTGGGCGATCTGGGCGGCGAGGTTGAGCAAGTCGGCCCGTCGGGCGGCTTCGAGCTGGCGTTGACGCTCGCGGTGCTTCTCGACGATCAGGAGGTTGTGCGGAGTGGCGAAGGTCGCCAGGCCTTGAGGGACGAGGTAGTTACGGGCGAAACCGGGGCGGACGCGAACGAGGTCGCCGGTCTGGCCGACGTGGGGAACGTCGTGGGTGAGGATGATCTGCATTTGACCATCCTTGGCACGCAGAGGATGGTTTCGCCGGCGCTCGACGCCAGGCTGGCGAACGGCCGGGACCAGGGTGGCGGTGGTGGACGCCCCTTTGGAGGCGTGGGCGGCCGACTTGGCGCGGGCCTTGGGGGACGCCTTGACCTTGGCCTTCGCCTTCTTGGCCGGCTTCTTGTCAGTCATCTTGGCCATGGGTGGCAACACTCCGCAAACACGTGTCAAAGGCGATCAAATGATGTCGAGCGATGCGCCGGAGGGGCAACGGGCCGTCCGGGGCGGGCGTCTTTGGCCGCCAAGTCTGGTTCAGGCGAGCCGCGAGCCGTGAGTGATTCGGGTCGGATCAGAACGGGATGTCCTCGTCGTCGGCCGGCGGTGCGGCCGGAGCGGGTCGTCGAGGGGGCGCGGCCGGAGCGGGTTGGTACGACCGGTTCGGGCCGTTGTCGGCCGCGGCACGGGGCTCTGGGGCGGCGCGACGGGGAGCCTCCCGAGGCGACGGGGCGTAGCCGTCCTCAGTCGGCGGCGGGCCGCCGGATTCGTCGCGTTTGCCACTGTCAAGGAACTGGACGGAGATCGCCTCGACCTTGAGCCGAGACCGTTTCTCTCCCGTGGTCTTGTCGTCCCAGGAGTCCAGTTTGAGGGACCCTTCGACGTGGACGGGACGTCCTTTGCGCAAATACTGGCAGCAGTTTTCGGCCTGGCGGTTCCAGACGGTCACATCGACGAACACGGTCTCCTCGCGGCGGTCGCCTTCCTTGGTGGTATAAACTCGGTTGACGGCCAGGCCCAGGTCCGACACGGCGGCACCGCCGGTTGTGTAGCGCAGTTCGGGATCGCGCGTCAGGTTGCCGATGAGAAAGACTTTATTCAGGCTGGCCATCGTCGGAACCTCCCAAAGCAGGCGGCAAGCCGCCCTTCCGTCCAATCCGCGTGGGGCGGCGATGTAGACAATTGTTCCCTAGCTAAAGAACGTACCACACCGCGAATCAAGAGACAAGCCGCCCGCTGGAGCAATCTGACCGAGCCGGCCGTGGGATTGATCGGTCAGTCGTCGCGGCGGCGGCGGCGGGGACGGTCGTCGTGCTCTTCCTCGCGGGGGGCGTCGCCGTCTTCGCCGTTGGGGGATTGGACCATCGCCTGACTGACTCGGGACTCGACCAACTTCGGGTGAATCCGCAAGATCAGGTCGCGCACGACCAGATCGGAGAGGCGATAGGCAGCCTCAATGTCGTTGAGCTTCGAGCCGTCGGCGCGGAAGAAGGTCAGGAGGTACGTGCCCTTCTTCTGTCCCTCGACTGCGTAGGCCAAGCGACGTTCGTCCCAGTGGCGGGTGGCGACGATCTCGGCCTCATGCTTGGTCAGGACGTCATGAACTTGCTGCACCGCGTCGTCCCAGGAGACCGCGGTCTTGGCGCTGTCCAGGATGAACATTGCCTCATAGGTGTTCATGGGCAAGAGCGTCTCTCCTCAAAATCATGAAAAAGTGGCGGTGAGCGGAAAAAATCACGATGTCTTCAATATGAAGTGCGATTAATCGCATTACGATGTCGATCCATTGCCCACCGCGAACTAACTGGGACCATTGAATCGGTTCATCGCGGCGTCTAGCCCTTGAGTGACCCAGACGGCGACAGCCTGGGTGGCGCGGATCAGGGCGTCTTCGATCGTGGGGCGTTCGGCGGCTCGGAACCGGCTGAGCACGAAGTCGGCGGCGTCGAGCGGTCCACGGTCGCCGATCCCGATCCGAAGCCGGGTGTAATCCTCCGAGCCGATCTGGGCGGCGATGTCTCGCAAGCCTTTCTGGCCGCCGTCGGAACCGCCTCGGCGAAGCCGGAGCCGCCCTAAAGGGAGGCTCAGATCATCGCAGACGACCAGCAGGTCGGCCAGGTCCAGCTTGTAGAACTGCAAGGCCTGGCGGACGCTGCGACCGCTGAGGTTCATGAAGGTCTCGGGCTTGAGCAGCAAGACCTTGTGAAAGTCGATCTCGGCTTCCGCGAGCCGTCCATCGAACTTCCGCGACGACGAGGCCCCCGAACCGCCTTGAACCAGGCGATCGACGACCTCGAAGCCGATGTTATGTCGGGTCCCTTCATATTTGCTGCCCGGGTTGCCCAGGCCCACCACCAGTTTCCTCATTGGCCGCGACGGCCGGCGCGGGGACGCCGGGCTTACTCCTTGTCTTTCTCTTTGTCGTCCGCCTTGCGGCCGATGACTTCGGGTTGCTGCTCGCCGCCAGGCTCAGTGTCCGGTTCGACCTCGGCGGCGCGAGTGGTGACGTGGACCAGGACTTGGTCCGGGTCGGCGTCGGTCGTCACCCCTTCGGGCAAGACCAGGTCGCGCACCTGGATTGACTGGTTCAGGTGGAGCTCGCTGATCTCGATCCGGATGGCGGTCGGGATCGCCGTGGCCAGACATTCGACGGTGACGGCGTGGATCGGCTGGCCGAGCAGGCCCCCTTCGGCCACGCCGGGGGCGATGCCGTGGAGTACAAGGCCGACCTCGGTCTTGATCCGCTCATCGGCGCGGACGCGGGCAAAGTCGAGATGGATGATTTCTTTGCCCAGGTGGTCCCATTGCAAAGCGCGCAAGATGACCATCTGGGTCGCGCCGTCAATGGAAAGCTGGGCAAGATGGCCGCCCCGCTTGACCATCGACCAGACGTCGTCATGCGTCAGGCTGATCGGCTCAGGGGCTTGCTTGTGCCCGTAGACGATCGCCGGGATTCGCCCCCGGGTCCGGAGCTTGCGGGCGACGCGGGTGCCCGTCCCTTTGTTCTTCTCTGGATCACGCGCAATGGCCGTGATACTAACCGCTTCCGCCATGGCTCGCCTTCCGGGACCAAACGATCTTGCAACGAAACCGCGACCCAGCGGGCCGCGCATCGGGTGATTATGCCGACCATGCCCCCTGGATGCAAGGCCAACCGTCGCGATTTCCCCAATCACGGAGCAGGGACCGTTGATCAAGGTTTACGCCGGTTCAGCGTCCGGGAAGAGTCGGGAGACCGGTAAAGGGAGGTCGGGGAAGGCCAGCGGCCGGGCCTCCTGGCCGGGTCGAAGAGACTGGACCGAAGTGTAGGCGTCCCCGACCGGATCGCGGCGGACTTCGAGGCAGCGCCCTTTGATGTTGATGATCCAGTAATCCCTGATCCCGGCCGAAGCGTAGAGTTTGCCCTTCTTGTCGCGGTCCCTGGACAGCGTGGAGTCGGAGACCTCGATCAAGAGCAAGACGTCCTCGACCAGGGGCCGCGTTTTGGAATAGTCCCGCCGGCTCATCCAGGCGAGGTCCGGCAGGGTGAGGCTGTCCAGGGCGGGAATGCCAAGCGATTGCTGCACACGGACCCGAACCGCACCCGCGGGCAAGACGGCGAAACTCCACTCATTCAACTCATCAACAACGAACTCGTGCGGAGGTCCGGGCCTGGGCATGAGTTCAATCTCGCCGTGGATGAGTTCGTAACGGTCGTCGGTTTCCTCGAAGTCGCCACGGCGGATCATCTCTTCAAACTGATCATAAGTAATTCGTGTGATCGTGCTAATGAGATCAAGCTCCTTGACGGGAGTCCCGAGCGGGCGATCCAGGAGGATTGTCGGGGCTATTTCATTGGTCGTCAAGAGAATTGGCGTGTTGCACACGCCCTACCGGG
>JBDTIR010000378.1:0-4015 GCA_039936275.1 Isosphaeraceae bacterium
GCAACCAAGAGACCGATGGGCAAGGCCACTCGCGACGCTTTCGGACGCGCCCTGGAAGCCTTCGGGGGCGATCATCCCGAGGTCGTCGTCGTTGATGGCGACGTGGGCAACTCGACCAGGACTGAATGGTTCGGCAAGAAATACCCGGATCGGTTCTTCAACGTCGGGATCGCCGAGAGCAACCTTGTTGGGGTCGCCGCCGGCTTGGCCTGCGCCGGTAAGACCTCGGTCATCGCCAGCTTCGCCGCGTTCATTACCTGCAACGCCTACGATCAATTACGCATGTCGGTTGCCTATATGCGGCAGAACGTCAAGGTCGTCGGCAGTCACGCCGGAATCTCGATCGGCGAGGACGGCGCTTCGCAGATGGGCATTGAGGACGTCTCGCTCGCCTGCTCGCTTCCCGGGTTCACCGTGATCGTTCCGGCCGACGACACCTCAACGGCGCTCGCCACCAAGGCGATGCTCCAGTATCAGGGGCCGGTCTACCTTCGCGTCGGCCGTCCCGAAGTGCCCAGGATCTACCCGAACGACAAGGCCCCGTTCACCATCGGCAAGGCCAATACCCTGCGGCCTGGCAAGGACCTCACCATCGTCGCCAACGGCCTGATGGTCGCCCTCGCCCTCGACGCCGCCGAGAACTTGGCCGCCGAAGGGATTGACGCCCGCGTCCTTGACATGCACACCGCCAAGCCGATCGACCGAGACGCATTGATTGCCGCCGCGACCGAGACCGGCGCTCTCGTCGTCGCCGAGGAGCACCTGGCCCACGGCGGTCTCGGCAGCATCGTCGCCTTGACCCTCGCCCAGAGTCACCCCGTTCCGATTCAGACGGTCAACCTCGGCGACCAGTTCGGCGAGAGCGGCACGCCCGAACAATTGCTGGAGAAGTACGGACTGACCGCCGCTAAAGTTGCCGACGCGGCACGAGCGGTCTTGAAAAGGAAAAAATAAGACACAGACGCCGGGCGGATCTTACCCGTTGTGTCCTTGATTTTGAGGACCTTCCGGTTCGTCTGGTGTGAGATAGACCCTGCCGGTAAGTGACTCCGGCAAGCAGGTCATTTCCCCTTTGGCAAGCGGGTCCTTGTGGACGTTGCGATACCCTTGGCCGTAGCCTTCGGCCTTCATCAGGCGGGTAACGGCGTTGCGGAGATGGAGGGGAACGGGCTCTCTGGCTGTCGCGGCGGCGTCGTTGGCCGCTGCGAAGTAGGCCCGCTTCACGAGGTTTGACTTGGGAGCCCTGGCTAGATAGATCGTCGCCTGGGAAAGGGGATAAAGGCCCTCGGGCAGGCCGATCAATTGCGTGATTTGAGCCGCTGCCGCCGCCTGGATCATGGCGTTGGGGTCGGCCAGGCCGATGTCTTCGGACGCCAGGATGCAGAGCCGGCGCGCGATGAACATTGGATCGGCTCCCCCTTCGATCAGGCGGGCCAGCCAGTAGAGCGCGGCGTTGGCGTCGGAGTTTCTGAGGCTCTTGATGAGCCCGGAAATCAGGTTGAAATGCTCTTCGCCCCCTTTGTCGAAGGCGTAGCGGGCCCTGCCCAGAGATTCCACCATGGTTTCGCGGTCGATCCGTCTGACCTTGTCAGCCCCGGGCTCGGTCGCCAGGACCGACGATTCCAAGGCGGTCAAGGCCACGCGGGCGTCGCCTCCGGCCGCCTTCGCGAGCCTGGCGATGTCGTCGTCGGACACCTCCGGACGGAGGGCCGCCAATCCTCGATCGGGGTCGGCGAGCGCTTTGCGCAGAATCTCGCCGATGTCGGATTCGTCAAGAGGCTGAAGCGTGAGGACGCGGGCCCTGGAGAGTAAGGCGGCGTTGACTTCAAACGAGGGGTTCTCGGTCGTCGCCCCGATCAAGGTGACGGTGCCGTCTTCAACCGCCGGCAAGAGTGCGTCTTGCTGGGCTTTGTTGAATCGGTGGATTTCATCGATAAACAGGACGGTGCGCCGTCCGCGCCGCTTCGCCTCTCTGGCCTCGCCGATCGCCTCGCGCAACTCCTTGACCCCGGAGAGGACGGCGGACAACGGAGCGAACCTCGTGCCCGCCTTACCGGCGAGCAACCGGGCCAGGGTGGTCTTGCCGGTGCCTGGCGGTCCCCAAAGAATCATGGAGGGCAGTGGCCCGCCCCCCTCAATGAGTTTACGGACCAGGCGTCCCTGGCCCAAGAGGTGCGCCTGGCCAAGGTATTCCTCAAGCAGGCGCGGACGCATCCGTTCCGCTAATGGGGCGTCCGGCCCGACGACGGGCTCAAAATCCTCATCCTGGTCGTCGAACAGGCCCCTCGTCTCGTTCCTGGGCATGCGGCTGGGCTCCCGGTGGTTGTTGAGTTCGGGACGTGCTCGATTGTGAGCGTAACAATCCAGGGCCGATTGACCAAGGGAGGTTGGTCGCCAGCGAACCGGGCCCGGAACGCCGAGCAAAGGTCGCCATGTCGCATGTGCGAAACGTCGGGTGCGGTATCGAGGCAACGTCAACCGCCTGCGTCGGAATCTGGGGCTACAGTCTTGGTAGTGGTGGGTTCATGCACGATTGGTATCAAGAGGGATAGGAACCATGCCGGTCATTCGTCGTCCGCTCGTTGTGGCGCCGCGAGGCCCTTCGCGTGCAAAGTCGGATCGTCGAGCCGAGCTGCGTTACCGGCTCGCGATGGAGCAGGGGCAGGTGGGTTGGTGGGAGGGAGCAGAGTTTGTGACAGTGGATGCACGGCTCCTTGATATTGGGACGGGAGGCGCGGCGGTTCGCGTCCGATTGTTGCCGCCCATGGACCGCCGGATTTATTTACGGCTTCAGGACCGGACGTTGGGGACGGAATCCGTTTCGGCGATGATTGTGCATGTCGCAGCCTTGAGGCCAAGAGGTTTCGAGCTGCGGCTCGCTTTCGATGTTCCTTGCCCCCCCGCGCTGTTTCAGGCGGCAACCTGCGGGTTCAAGGCATTGAGGAGCCTGCTCAACTGACCGGGAACGCCGGTTGTTGATCGTGTCTGAGGCTCGGCGGGTTTTGGCCAAGAGACAGCTCAGAAAATCCGACAACTGTCAAAGTCGCAACTCAAGTCAAGGCTGGTATTTTCAATGGGTTCGGGTGTCGCCAAAATGGCGGCGTGAAGACGAACACCTCTTGACGCGCCCCGGTTTCACGATCAAGATTGACCCCGTTCCCAAGCGGGGGCACACATCCAACCAATAATAAGGGAGGACACTGACATGTCCTGGCGTTTGATTGCACTCGGGCTGTTGGCTGTCGCGCTCTTGATTCCGATTCCGGCACAGGCACAACGAGGTGGACGAGGTTCGTCGGGGCCGGCCATGTCTCCTTACGGCCCGGTCTACAACCCGACGCAAAATCCCGACTACAAGTTGCGCGCCTCGAACCCGGCTGCTTATCAGCAGTTGATGCTTCAGCGTCAGATGCAGGCGGCCCAGCAGTATCAGCAGCAAATGATGAAGCAACAGCAGCAGCTTCAAAAGAACCAGAAGGGGGCTGCTCTGAATCAAGGCGCTCCGACCGCCGGTCAGGGGTTTGGCAATGGCTACGCGCAACAGGGCCAGATGCCGCAGAACTTCCGTAAAGGAATGGCCCCCGGGCGTTTCCGTCCCCGTCCCAAAGCCACGACCCGCAAGAAAACCACGGTCAAGAAGGCCAAGACTAAGGTCACGGAATCTGAGGACTCCAAGGCGGATGAGGGAGGCAAGACCGAAGAGATTAAGGCTGTTGAAGGTGCCGAGACCAAGGGGGCCGAGAGTGCTACCGAACCCGCTCCTGCCACGCCGAGCGTTTCGACCCCCACGCCGAAGTCTTGATGCTCACCCCTTGACGTCAAGGACTGATTGATACGAGGGCCCGGCACCCGATGGGATGCCGGGCCTTCGTTATTGATTGATCGTCAAAAAATCTGCTCGTGGCTAAACCCATTGACCCTCACCCTCTCCCAAGGCTTATCTTTACCCACAAGTTCGATCGAATGTCAGAGGTTGTTCGTAATGATTGTATGAAACAAACCCTTGAACTTCGCC
>JBDTIR010000379.1:0-7868 GCA_039936275.1 Isosphaeraceae bacterium
CTTGATAGGCGAAGTTCTTCCCCTGCCGCTCGGGACCGTACACCCAGCAGGTCCTTGCGATCAAAGCCCGGTCTCCCGGGGCGTCGGTCAAGGCCCGCTCGGCGTCAAGTTTGGCCCGACCGTACTCATTGAGCGGCCCTGGCGAGGCGTCGTCGCCATACGGCCCGCTCTGGCCGTCGAAGAGGTAATCGGTCGAGAAATGCACGAACCGCGCCCCGACCTCCGCCGCTGCTCTGGCCAGATTCAAAGGCTGGTCCAGGTTCGAGGCGCGGCAACGCCCGAGATCGCGCTCGCAACCATCAACCCAGGTAAACCCGGCCGGATAAAAGACGACCTCGGGCCGCTGTTCCTTGATCCAGGCCGCCGCGCCGGCCAGGTCGCCTGCGTCCAGGTGGACCAAGCCAGGGAACGCCCGGCTCGCAAAGGTGCCGACCGCCTCATGCCCACGCTCGGCCAGATGCTTCAAAAGCCAGCCACCAAGCTGGCCCGAGCCGCCAATCACGACAGCCTTCATACCGTAAACCATTTAACCTGTAAACATAATCGAATATTTAATTTAATGAAACCCCTTGCGGCGATGGTGGCTGTAGCGCTGGAGCGATTCTTCGATGACCGGCATGGCAAGCTCGGCAGGCTGGATCTCATCGACTTCGACGGCCTTACCCTCGAGGTATTTGTAATCGAGAAAGAAGCGGCGGAGCATGGTGAGCCGGTGCGGAGGGAGTTCGCGGGCTTCGTGGAAGCCGTTGAACTCGGGATCGCCAACGGCAACGGCGAGGATCTTGTGGTCCTTCTTGCCGGTGTCGATCATGGTCATCAAGCCAATGGCCCGCGCCGTGACCAGGGTCAAGGGGGTCAGGGCTTCCTGACAGAGCACGAGCACGTCGAGCGGGTCGTCGTCCTCGGCGTAGGTCTGGGGGATGAACCCGTAATTGGCCGGGTAGTAGACAGCCGAATAAAGTACGCGGTCCATGCGGAGCAGGCCGGTCTTCTTGTCCAGCTCATACTTGATGCTCGATCCCATCGGGATCTCGACCAGGGCGTTGAACTCCTGGGGCAGGTTCTCGCCGGGGGTTACGTCGTGCCAGGGGTGAATCATCGCGTCTTTGGTCTTTCCTGCTTTGGCGGTCGAGGGGGGTTGGCCATTGACATCACCAACGGATGGCAAAGGCCCATTGTAGCAAGCCGACCGCGCGGGGGATATCCATCAGAACGGCAACTCATTCGAGTGATTCCTGACCGCGCCGATGTCTTGATGAGGCCCGCAGATCGAACTCGTGGCGATCGGATCTGGCCCCTTGCCGAACAAGAGGTACATGACCGGCAAGGCCAGCATGGTCAAGAAGGTGTCGCAGATCATGCCGAAAAAAACCACAGTGGCCAAGGGGCGTTGCACCTCGGCGCCGATACCGGTGGAGAGCATCATCGGTAAGAACCCGAACGCCGCCACCGTACCGGTCATCAGGACCGGCCGGAGCCTGGCGAGCCTGGCCTGCTCGATCGCCTCGGTTTTGGGGACGCCCCGGGCGATCCGGTCGCGGATATAGCTGACCAAAATCAGGCCCTCCAGCATCGACGCTCCGGCCAACGCGACAAACCCGACCCCTGCCGAGATCGTGAACGGCAAACCCATGATCCAGAGCCCAAGCACGCCGCCGACCCTGGCGAACAACACGCCGCTGAAGATCATCAAAGCGTCTCGAACCGAATGGAACGTCAGGTAAAGCAAACTGAGGATCAAGGCCAGGGCCAAAGGGACGACAATCAACAGCCTGGTCTCGGCGCGTTGCATGTTCTCAAACTGACCGCCCCACTTGATCGAGTAGCCCGGAGGCAAAACCACCTGGCGGCCGATCTTTTCCTGAGCTTCTTGAACAAATGAGCCGATGTCGCGGCCTCGGACGTTGGTTTCCACGATGATCCGCCGCTCGCCCCACTCGCGCTGGATGGTCGAGGGGCCGGTGACTTCCTCGAATTTGGCCAGGAGCGTCAACGGAAGCCGCTCGCCAGAGGCCGTCGGGATCAGGATCGTCGTCAGGGCTTCGGGATCGTCTCGGTAAGAGGTCGGAAGCCGGACCACCAAGGGGAACCGCCGATCGGGCTCGTTGATCTCGCCGACCTTGATCCCGCCAGCCGCCTTGACGGCGTCGAGAACCTGCCTGCCAGAAACCCCGTACCTTGAAAGCGCCCGCCGATCAATCTTGACTTGTAGGATCGAGAGCCCCGTGATCTGCTCGGTACTGACGTCCGCGGCCCCTTGGACCGTGTGGAGCACCGCATCGATCTCGGCGGCTTTTTCCTTGAGGACCTCCAGATCAGGGCCGAAGACCTTGATTCCCAGGTCGGCGCGAATGCCGGCGACCATCTCGTTAATTCGCAACTCGATCGGCTGGCTGTAAACGGCCCGCATCCCGGGCAAGGTCTCCGTCACCTCCGCCATCTTCGCGACCAATTCGTCCTGGCCCTTGGCTTTCGTCCAGCGACCGACCGGTTTCTGGCCCCAGTAGCGCCGCCAGGTCTCGGGACGACTGAACAAAGACGGGCGTTCGATGAGATATCTACCTTTTCGGGGTGTGAGCATGATGTAAACATCGGTCACTTCAAAACCCATCGGATCAGTGGCGACTTCGGCGGTGCCGGTTCGGCTCCAGATCGACTCGATCTCATCGGGGAATTCCTCTTTCAAGATCGTCTCGATCCGGGTGCCGTACTCCAATGACTCCTCAAGGCTGACGCTGGCCAGGCGAACGGTGTTGATCACGATCGACCCCTCATTCAAGCGCGGGATGAACTCCGAGCCCAGCGAGAGGCCCAAAATCATCGTGGCCGCCGTGATCGAACCCACCAAAATCAAGGTCGCCCAGGGGAACCGCAAAGCCAGATGGAGCAACGGTTGGAAGAGCCAATGCGCCAGGCGGTCAATGAACGTCTTCTTGTCCCGCGACTTCCTTGACAGGCCGAGCGAGGCCAGCACGGGCATCAAGGTCAACGACAACACCATCGACCCGGCCAAGGCGAAGACGACCGTCAAGGCCATTGGCCGGAACAGCTTCCCCTCGATCCCTTGCAGGGTCAAAATCGGTAAATAAACAATCATGATGATGAGTTCACCGAACATGGTCGGCTTTCTCACCTCGACGGCCGCGTCGCGGATGATTTCGAGCTTGGAACGGTCGGTGCGGTCGTGAGCGAGGTGACGGACGCAGTTCTCAACCATGACGACCGAACTATCCACGACCAGGCCAAAGTCAATGGCTCCCAGGCTCATCAAGCTGCCGGCGATGCCGACTTTCTGCATCAAAGTGACGGCGAAGAGCATCGACAAGGGGATGGCCGCCGCAACGATCAGGCCCGCGCGAATGTTGCCCAAAAACGCGAAGAGAACGGCGATCACCAGGACCGCGCCTTCAAACAGGTTCCGTTCCACGGTGCGGAGCACTTGATTGACCAGATGGGTCCGCTCATAAACGACGTCAATTTTCACGCCCGGCGGCATCGCTTTGCGGACGTCGCCCATCGCCCGATCCAGGGCCATCGTGACGTCTCGCGAATTCTCGCCCATCCTCATGAAGGCCAGGCCGAGCACGACCTCCCCTTCGCCGTTGGCGGTCGCGCCGCCGCGTCGGATCGCGTGGCCAACGCCAACTTCGGCCACCTCCTTGATCCGGATCGGCACCCCGTCGAGCGACGCGACCACCACCTCGGCAATCTCATCCACATTGGTGATCCGGCCGACGCCTTGGACCAGGCTCGACTCGTCCGCGCGCACCACGTAACCGCCGCCGACGTTCTGATTGTTCTCCTTGAGGGCGAGAATCACATCATCAAGCGTCAACTTGTATTTCGCCAGCTTCACCGGCTCAGCTCGCACCTCGAATTGTCTGGCCATGCCGCCCCAAGGGTTGATCTCCGCCACCCCGGGCACTTGCCGCAGCCTGGGACGAATCACCCAGTCTTGCAAGGTCCGCAGCTCGGTCAGGTCGATCTCGGGGTTCGTGCTGGACAGAAGATAGTGGTAGACCTCCCCCAGGCCGGTCGCCACCGGACCCATGGTGGGGGCGGGCACCCCCGCAGGCAGCTCGATCTCGCCCAGGCGCTCGTTGATCTGCTGCCTGGCGAAATAGATGTCTGTATCGTCGCTAAAAATGAGCACAACTTGCGAGAGACCGAACTTGGAGACCGAGCGGACTTCTTCGAGCCCTTTCAGGCCGCCCATCGCGTATTCCACCGGGAAGGTGATCAGCCGTTCCACCTCCTCCGGCGAGAGTTCGGGCGCGTTCGTGTTGACCTGCACCTGCACGGGGGTCGTGTCGGGGAAGGCGTCCAGAGGCAACTTCCTGGCCGCTCGAACCCCGAAGACGATCAAAACGCCTACCAAAAGCAGGACGACGAACCGGTTCTTCAGGCTGAATTCAATCAGCGCTTTGAGCATCGTGAAGGGTCCTTTGGCGTCGGGTTTACTTGCAGCAACCGGCGCCAATGGCACCCTTCATGATCTCGGTCTTGAGCAAGAACGAGCCGTTGGTAACGACCCGCTGACCGGGCTTGAGCCCCCAGGAAACCTCCACCACGTCGCGCCTGTTGGTCGCCTTGGTGACGATCCGTTGCGGACGGTAGACGCCGTCCTCTTGCGGCAGGAAGACGACGCTCACGTTGTCGTTGCGCTGCACGGCCGCCTTGGGAACCACGATCGCCTTGTGCTCAACGCCGATCTGGATCTCGGCCTTGCCAAACTGATTGGCCCGCAGCCTTCCAAAAGGATTGGCCAGCTCCGCGCGAACGCGAGTCGTTCGAGTCAACGGGTTGACCTCGGTGCCGACCCAGTTCAAGGAGCCCTCGAAGACGGGGGCCTCGGTCCCTGAGATCACGAACGAGACCCCTTGGCCAGCGTGGACCGACGTCACGTCCGTCTCATACACATCGATCCAGAGCCAGACCCTGGACGTGTCGGCAACCGCGAACAGCAAGGTCGCCGCCTGGACCGCTTCTCCCTTGACGGCATGGCGAGCAACCACAATCCCATCAATCGGGGCCTTGACCTCAAGCAACGGGGTCGTGTCATGGTCCTTGATGATCCGGACAAGATCGGCGTCGCTGAACCCGAAGTTGCGCAAGGTCTGCTCGGCGTTGAGCGCGCCGGCCTTGGCCTGGTTCAAGGCGGTCAAGGACTCAAGCTCCGTCATGGCGGCCACGGCTTTTGACCTGGCCAGCGCCTCGGTGCGGTCATAAGTCACCTGCGCCAGCTTGACGGTTGACTGGACCGTGATGTACTGGGCCTTGGCCGCGCTGATCTGCGCCGAATCGATGACCGCCAGCACCTCGCCTTGATGGACCGGTTTGCCAAGGTCCGCCCGAACTTCACGCAGATACCCGCCGACTCTTGGCGAAACGTCGGCATAGGCGTTGGCGTTATAGGCCGTCTCGGCGTTCGCGTTGAGCGTATGAGCGTGCGTTTCTTCCACCACCGACGCAGTCAGGATGCCGACCCGATCCGCCAGCTTCGCCGAGGCCAGCGTCACCGTCGGCAAGGGCTGTCGGCACTCCTTGGCCGGCGTGTCGCCCGTGCCGGCGAGCGACGCCGGGTCATGTGTGCATTCCAAACAAAACACTTCGGGTTTGCCATGCGTGGTACACCAGCCGTCGTCGGGCCATGCGGGCGAGACGGACGTCGTCTTGTCGCACTTCTGGCAAAACTCCTTTGGCAAGCCGTGCCCGTTCGGGCACATCTCAATGTTGTATTTCTTGGCCGCCTCGGGATGGCAGAGCGTGCAAATGTCCTCGGGGATGTTGCCGTGCTCGGTGCAGAACAAGAGCGACTTCGTCAGTTCCTCATGGCAGATCGTGCAGAATTTCTCAGGAACGCCGTGCTCCTTGCAGTAGAGCCCCGCGTCCTCGGCATGGGCCTCGGTTGATCCCCCGAGACCGGCCAGGGCGGGAACCCAATCCGGGCGAGCCACAACCAAAGCGCCTCCGATCAAGACCGCGGCTGCCGTAACAGCGCAGACGATGATCAAGATTCGTTTCATTGGTCGAATCCTAATGTCTAAATGTATATGTACGTATTCCTGACCGCGTCCGGGTGGTCCCCAAGGGCAACGCGGTCTGGATGATTTGTGTTGTGGAAGCGCCGAAGAGGCGCGGGCCGGATTGTCAAGGGGCACGCGGAAGCGGCCTTTGCACGACCCTTTGAGGTGCGGACAGATCGGTTTAGCAGCGAAAGTTCTGGAGGAACGCGCGAACCTTAAGGGCGTTGCCCCAAGGAGTCAGGCCGGTCGGCGAGCCGTCTCGGGTGAGATAAGCGAGAGGGCAGGACGAAATTTGACCGAGGCTCACGGAATCCAGAGCAACCCCGAGCGTGTCAAGCAGAGAAACGTGGCTGCCGCTGCTGGAAACCAACGCTCCCTGGCAAATGCAATTGTCGCCATCGTCGGGACAATGGGTTGGCGATGCAGGTTCGTCCGACGCACCGTGGCCGTGCGCATCATGACCGACCTCGGCCGCCCCGCAAAGCACGGGACAGAAGCTCAAGAGACCGATCAACGTGATGACGAGCAGCGTGCGCACAGACAGGAACTCCCGACTTGGTTCCGGAAATCAACTCCCTATTCTACCATCTCCCGGGCTCGACGTCCAGTTTCGGCTTGCTTGATCCATCCACGTATTCAGTCGCGATCAAGTCGAGAAGTGACGCGATTGGTTTTGTAGGCGGGTAAAGCCCGCCGTCTTCCATTCCTGGATGGCGGGCTTTACCCGCCCTTTACAAAACCAAAATCGTGGTCAACCGCGTTACCCCCGCCATCATTCCGGACCCGGTTCGAAAAAATTCAAGAAAAAAATGAAGGCCGGTCAGCCTTTGGCGATGGTGAAGGTTGTCGCGCAAAAAATCGCCGACCACCCTGACGGTCGTTCGGCCCCCGTTCCGGCTCAACCACCAACCAAGGAGCAACATCCCATGCCTTGCAGCGACGCCCGACGCCTGGCCAATCAGCGCAACGCCCAGAAGTCTACCGGCCCGAACACCGAAGCCGGCAAGATGGCGGCCCGGTTGAACTCCTTGACCCGGGGCTTGAGGAGTGAGCATGGCCTCGTTCCGCCCCACCTTGTCGACGCCGTCGCCAAACACAATCGGATGCTGACCGACGCCTATCATCCCGAGAACGATCGACAAGCCTGGCTGCTCGAACAGGTCGCCGACGCTGCCGCTCGGCTCGATTACTGTCAATTCATGATCCGAGCCCAGATCGACGACCAGGCCGACCGCGCCGATCTCTGCTGGGATGAAGACCGCTGCCGAGCCGCCGAGGAAATTGCCGCGCGCTTGCCCAAAGCCCCGTCTCGAACTGCCAGCCGCCTCCGCGAAACCGCTCAAGGATGCCGCTGGATCTTGGCTCGCTGGGACGCCTTGGGCGTCCCCTTGATCGAGAACGTCGGCTGGGACGAGACCCAGTGCAACCTGGCCGCGACCTTGATGGGCGTCGGCGCTGATCTTCGCGGCTCCTACCCCCTGCTCTCCCCTTCGGCCGATCCCGCCGGGCAGGCGGAAATGATGTGCGAGCAGGCCGACGCCGTTTACATCTTGATGGTTGAAGCGCTCGAGCCGCTCGACGCCAAGGAACGCGAACTGACCCGGCTGGGCTACCCCTTGCGGCCGTCGAAAGAATATCTCCGCCTTGAGCGTTATGAAACCAAGCTCCGCAAGGTTTACACTGAGGCCATGCACGCCTTCCGTCAGGATCGCGCCGAGCGAGTCGTCGTTGGGCCCGAGCCGATTACCTGTTTGCCGGTCGATCCCGATCCGATCGCCTTACTCACAGCCGCCATCAACGGTCTGGCCCTTGAACCTGAGCCCGAACCGGAACCGGAACCGG
>JBDTIR010000380.1:0-9011 GCA_039936275.1 Isosphaeraceae bacterium
CTCCCGTCGAGTTTACCTGTGACGAAAGGGCGGTGTATTGATGAGTCCCGCGACCGAACAGCTTCTTCAGGCGGCCTTGGCGTTGCCCGAAGACGAACGCCTGGAGTTGGCCGAAGCTTTGCTCGGCGCGCGTGATCCGTCAAGCGAACTCCCCTTTGATCCTGCTTGGTTGACTGAGATTCAAAGGCGCTCCGCCGAGTTCGAAGCGGGTACGGTCTCGTTGACCCCTTGGTCCGTGGTCAAAGAGCGGGTCCGACGCCGATTGGAAGAGCGGTCGCGTGGTTGAGGTCACGATCCATCCCGAGGCGGAGGCAGATTATGAGCATGCCTTAGCTTGGTACCTGGACCGAAATCCGTGGGCGGCCGCGCGGTTCGAGACCGCGTTCGATGACGCCGTCGAGGCGATTCGTGCTCACCCCTCGATGTTCCCATTTTGCGACAACGTCCATCAATTTATCCTTCTGGATCGTTATCCCTACAGCCTGATTTATCGGCTGGATGGCGAGGCGGCGCGTCTCATCGCCGTGGCCCATCTCAAGCGTCGTCCCGGCTTCTGGTCGGCACGGACCTAGACCGTCGTGCTGGCAAATACCAGTGAACGGATTCTGACCAAGACCGCTTCGGCCGACTCGCCTTTGCGCTTTGCTCCCCGTTTGCTACGGTGATGGCGTCATTTTGGGACGGACCCCAAGGCATATTTTCCGCAACGGATGCGAGTTGAACCCCATGCGCCTCTTCATCTCCGCGGGTGAGCCGAGCGGCGACCTGCACGCGGCTAACCTGGTTCATGCCATTCGCGAGCGTCTGCCGGAGGCCGAGTTCGTCGGCTTCGGCGGGCCGCACCTCCAGAAGACCGGGGCCAGGGTGCTGTACCCCTTGGTGGACCTGGCGGTGATGTGGTTCGGCCGCGTCTTGTTGAATCTGCACAAGTTCAGTCGCCTGGCCACCGAAGCGGAGCGGTATTTTCGCGACGAACGGCCCGACGCGGTGATCCTGATCGACTATCCGGGGTTTCACTGGGCCCTGGCCAAACGCGCGAAGCGGCACGGCATCCCGGTGATTTACTTCGTGCCGCCGCAGCTCTGGGCCTGGGCGGGTTGGCGGGTCGAGAAGGTCCGCAAGTGGGTGGACCTCGTGTTGTGCAGCCTGCCGTTCGAGTCTGATTGGTATCACGAGCGCGGGGTCTCTGGCGCGGTGTACGTCGGCCACCCCTATTTTGACGAGCTGGCTGAGCGTCTCGTGGATCCAGCCTTCCTGGTTGAGCAAACCAGCCGGGGCGGCCCGGTGATCGCGCTCTTGCCGGGATCGAGGACGCAGGAAGTCCGCAAGAACATGCCGATGATGCTCCGCGCGGCGGCCCGAGTGGCTCAGGAACGCAAGGACGTCCGGTTCGTCGTCGCCTGCCTGCACGACCGACATCGCGAGCTGGTTCATGAGATGGTCAAGGGGTCGGGCATTTACCTTGACGCCCTTCAGATCCACTCCGCGAGGACGGCCGAGCTGATCCGCCTGGCCGACGTCGCCTGGTCGGTCTCGGGTTCCGTCGGCCTGGAGTTGATGGCCGAAGCCTTGCCGACCGTGGTCATCTACAAGATTCGTCGGCTGGACCTGATGGTCGCTCGCCAATTTATCAAGTCAAAATATATCAGTTTGGTTAACCTTCTGGCCGACGCCGAGGTGATGCCCGAGTATCTGACCGATCGCGACGTCTCGGCCGAGATGGCCGCCTGGGCCCTGCGCTGGCTGAACGACCCCGAGGAACGAGAGCGGGCGGCTGCCGCTCTGGTCGAACTGCGAGGCCGGGTGGCGGTGCCCGGGGCTTCGGAGCGGGCGGCGGATCAGATCATCGAGCATTTGCAAGGGCGAGCGACGGCGCCGACCCTGGCCGGACCTCATCAGCGTCGCGAAGCAGTCGGGGTGGAAGTCAACGACGACGCGACCTGATCGGCACGGGATCGGCCGTCGGTTCGACCCTTCAAGGTTCTCGGGACTGTCGGGCGCGGTGATTTCGTGCGATAATCGGGCACGAACACTTGATTTTCACCAAGATGACCCGACGGGTGTCCCCAATGTCCGACAAACCGACCGAACGACCTGCCAACCACCTGTCTGGCGAGACCAGCCCCTACTTGCTCCAGCATGTGCATAACCCGGTGGACTGGTACCCTTGGGGCCCCGAAGCGTTCGCCAGGGCGAAGGCCGAGGACCGGCCGATCTTCCTGTCGATCGGCTACTCGGCCTGCCACTGGTGCCACGTCATGGAGCGTGAGAGCTTCGAGAATCCGCAAATAGCCGCGTTGATGAATCAGCACTTCATCAATATCAAGGTCGATCGCGAGGAACGGCCCGACGTCGATCAGGTCTACATGAACGCCGTGCAGGCGATGACCGGGCGCGGCGGCTGGCCGATGTCGGTCTTCCTGACCCCCGACCTGAAACCGTTTTACGGCGGAACCTATTACCCGCCGGCCGACGACCGGGGGATGACCGGATTCCCTCGGGTGCTTCAGAGCGTCATGCAGGCCTGGAACGAGAAGCGGGCCGATATCCTCAGTTCGGCCAGCCAGATGACCGAACAGCTTCAACAGATTGGCCGGATTCCCAAGTCTGACGGCGACCTGAACCTGGCCTTGCTCGATAACGCGGTCCGTGCGCTCTCCAAGGAGTTCGACCCGACCTACGGCGGCTTCGGCGAAGCACCCAAGTTCTTGCACACGATGGACTTGAGAGTCCTTTTGCGCCAGCATGCGCGAACCGGAGAGACCCGCGCCCTGCACATGGTCCGCCAGACGCTCGACAAGATGGCGAGGGGCGGGATTTACGACCACCTCGGCGGCGGGTTCGCCCGCTACTCGACCGACAAGCGCTGGCTCGTGCCCCACTTCGAGAAGATGCTTTATGACAACGCCTTGCTGGCGCAGACCTGTCTGGAAGCGTATCAGGTGACTGGCGAGCCTGAGTACGCCCGGGTCGCCCGTGAGACCCTGGATTACATTCTCGGCCGGATGACCAGCCCCGAAGGCGGCTTTTACTCGACCGAGGACGCCGATAGCGAGGGCGTGGAAGGGAAATATTACGTCTGGTCTCTGGCCGAGATCCGGGAAATCCTGGGCGAGGAACGGGCGAAGACGTTCGCGTATGTCTACGACGTCACCGATCATGGCAACTGGGAACACGCCAATATCCTCAACCTGCCCAAGCCGATCGAGCAGGCGGCGAAGCTGCTCGGCCAGGAGGTCGAACCGCTCCGCGCTCAACTGGCCGAAGACCGGGCCAAGTTGCTTGAGGTTCGTGAACGTCGCGTGCCGCCTGCCAAGGATACGAAGGTCTTGACCTCGTGGAACGGCATGATGATCGCCCCGATGGCCGACGCGGCGCGCACCCTGGGCGACGCCCGTTACCTTGACGCCGCCCGCCGCGCCTCGGGATTCTTGCTCGACACCATGCGCACGCCGGACGGCCTGCTCTTGCACAGTTACAAGGACAAACAGGCGAAGTTCAACGGCTACCTCGACGATTACGCCTGCCTGATTGACGGCCTGACCCGCATGTTCGAGGCCAGCGGCGAACCGCGCTGGATCGACGCGGCGCTTGACCTTTCCCGCGTGATGATCGAGGAGTTCAACGACGACGAGCACGGCGGTTTCTACTATACCGGGAAGAGTCATGAAGCCCTGATCGCCCGTCAAAAAGATACTTATGACAGCGCGACCCCTTCAGGGAACGCGATGGCCACGACGGCCTTGTTGCGCCTGGCGGCCTTGACCGACCGCGACGACCTGGCCGACGTCGGACGCAAGACCTTGCAAGCCATCCACCTGGTCCTTGAGCAAGCCCCTTCGGGCGCTGGACAAAGCCTGGTGGCCCTCGATTTCCTACTCGCACCTCGTCAGAAGATCGCCGTCATCGGCGGCGCTGATCGTGCCGAGTCCGACGCGGTCTTGCACGCCATTGGCCAGAAGTTCCTGCCTCAAGCGGTCCTCGCCCCGGCCCCGACCGGCGAAGTCCCGACGACCTTGGTCAAGGTCGTGCCGCTCCTGGCCGATCGGCCGGCGCATGAAGGGCGGGCGACGGTGTATATTTGCGAGAACTTTACCTGCCAGGAGCCGGTCCTGGGCGTGGACGGGGTCAACGCGGCGCTCAATGCGCTCCAGAAGAAATAAAAAGAGCGAATCCTTTGCGATTCATTGGGCGCTTGCCGAAGCAATAGCGCTCGGACTACAGTAGACGGTGTGGACGAGCAGCTTCCGCGACGAGCGGGCGCTCTCGTCCATCGACCCACCAACGGACTTGCGGTTCGAGCCCCGGGGAGTGCCTTCATGCCTCGTCGAAATCTGGTCGCGATCACCTTGGTTGGGGCCCTGTCGCTGCTCTGCTGGCAGAACAGTCAGGGGGCCAAGCCCAAGGATGAGATGATGGAACTCTACGGCGTCTTCGTCGATGCCGTGGAGCAGGTCGAAGCCAACTATGTGCGGCCGGTGCCGCGCAAGGAACTGCTCGAAAGCGCCCTCCGAGGGATGCTCACCCACCTGGACCCGCACTCGTCGTACTTCAGCAAGAGCGACTGGGGTCAGTTCAAGAAGCAGATTGAAGGCAGCTTCAGCGGCATCGGCGTGACGATCGACATCGACGACGACTCGCACAAGCTCAAGGTCGTCGCCCCCTTGGTCGGTTCGCCCGCCTACGTGGCCGGAATCCTGGCCGGTGACACGATCGAGGAGGTCGATGGAACCCCGACCGAGGGCATGACTCCTCAGGAGGCCGTCGAGGCCCTGCAAGGGCGGCCAGGCACCCCGGTCAAACTGACCGTGCTCCATTCTGGAGCGGAAAAGCCCGAAACCCTCTCGATCCGACGCGCCCAGATCGAAGTGCCCAGCGTCATGGGCGACGTGCGCAAAGGTGACGACTCGTGGGACTTCCTGATCGATAAAGACCGCAAGATCGGCTACATCCGGATCACCAGCTTCATCCAGAACACGACCGAAGACCTCAAAGCCGCTTTGACTGCCTTGAAGGGTCAGGGGATGAAGGGCCTGGTTCTTGACCTGCGCGACGATCCGGGCGGCCTTCTGAGCGCTGCGGTTGAGGTCTCTGACCTGTTCGTTGAGGAAGGGATGATCGTCAGTACCCGAGGTCGCAACACCAAGGAACGGACCTACGAGGCTGAGAAGGAAGGGACCTTTACCGACTTCCCGATGGTCGTGCTGGTCAACCAGCATTCGGCCTCGGCCGCCGAGATCGTCTCGGCCTGCCTTCAGGACCACAAGCGGGCCACCATCGTCGGCCAGCGCAGTTACGGCAAAGGGTCGGTCCAGAACATCCTGCCGCTCGATAAAGGTGAGAGCGTGCTCAAGCTGACCGTGGCGACCTACTGGCGTCCCTCCGGCAAGAACATCCACCGGTTCAAGAACGCCAAGGACACCGATGATTGGGGAGTTCAGCCCGACAAGGACGAGGAAGTCAAGCTCGAAGGCCGCGATTATATCGCCTGGCACAACGCCCGGCTCAAGCGCGACCTGATCTCCAGCCATAACCCCTTCAAGCCGAAGGCCAAAGACGACGGCGACGGCGACGGCAAGGTTCCAGCCATCGCGCCCCCTTTGAACGACAAGCAACTCGACAAGGCCCTCGACGTTCTCAAGTCCAAGCTGGTCGACAAGGCGTCAACCGCCCGCAAATAACAATGGTCAAAGGTGTGGATCGCACGTCAAGGTTTTTTGGAATTTTGACGTGCGACACGCACTCGATAAGCGACGACACGCTCTCGCCAAGGACGCCCCATGCCTGACTCTCGCCTGGTGCTCCTGGCGATCGAAACCACCTGTGACGAGACCGGCGCCGCCGTCCTGGAAGGACCGAGACCGCCCTTGGTGGGCGTGCCGACCATCCGCTCCAGCGTCGTCTCGTCGCAGATTCACCTGCATCAGCGATTTGGCGGCGTCGTCCCGGAGATCGCCGCGCGTGCTCATATTCGTCAAGTGCTTCCGGTGATCGACGAGGCCTTACGCCAGGCGGAGGTTCGACTTCAGGACGTCGGAGCCGTCGCCGTGGCGACCAGGCCGGGGTTGGTGGGGGCCCTGGTCGTTGGCCTGACCGCGGCAAAGACCCTGGCCCTGGCGCTCGACGTCCCTTTGATCGCGGTCGATCACCTCGAAGGCCACCTCTACGCCGGTCAACTTGCCCATCCTGATCATCAGGTGTACCCATGCGTGGGCCTGGTTGTCTCGGGAGGCCATACCAGTTTGTATCATTGCCAAGGGCCGATCGAGGCCGCCCTGCTCGGCGGCACGATTGACGACGCAGCGGGCGAGGCGTTCGACAAGGTCGCCAGCCTGCTCGGTCTGGGCTACCCGGGCGGCCCCTTGATCGAGGCGGCGTCGCATGGAGGCAACCCGTCCGCGTTCGCTTTTCCTCGCTCGTTTCTCCACGACTCTCGGCTTGATTTCAGCTTTTCCGGACTCAAGACGGCCGTCCGGTACGCTTCTCGTGGTCAAGACAACCGGGACGGCGACCCGGCACCGCTCACACCGAAACTCGTCGCCGACCTGGCGGCAAGCTTTCAGGAGGCGGTGGTGGATATTCTCGTCGCCAAGGCTCGACAAGCCTTGCGCCTGACGGGACTCAACCGCCTGGTCATCGGCGGTGGCGTGGCGGCGAACACCTTGCTCAGACAACGAGTGACGGCAATGGCCGCCAAGGAAGGGTTCGAGGTCGTCATTCCGCCGCTCTCGCTCTGCACCGATAACGCGGCGATGGCCGGCGTCGCCTTCGCCAAGCTCGCGGCCGGTCAGGTCGCCGACCTGGACATCGACGTCACCCCCGGCCTGGTTCGCCCGAAAAAGGGTGGGCTCGCCGTGAAGGTTCCGGGAGGATGACGAGGAGTCGTGGGTGTTCAGGATAGCCTGGTCAGCAGGTGTTGAGAATCGCGCCCTCGACAGGTTGGAGTCAAGATCGGCGCGATTCCCAACACGTTGCGAGGTCTATGGATCAAACGGGCCAATCAGGCCGGCGGTCGATGCCGGTTGAAGCTCGGAGGTGGAGTCGAGTCGCGAAAGGCTCGTTGCTGCTCATCCAGGGAATGACGACGGTTCAGGGCGCGAGTCTGATCGGCGGGAACGCTCGAGCTGCGAGTCGACCCGGAGATCACGTTCGGTCGGGAGCGAAGATCACGCATGATTACCTCATTTGTACCAAAGTCCAGGCGCGAACGCCTTTGACGTGCTCTCGGCCAAATAGGAATCCATCCCCTATCTGATTCTACGTACACGAAGTGGATAAGGATCACACCCGGCTTGCCACACACTCTATTTTACACCATGATTGACTGCACGCATTGATTTGGTTTGGGAATGTGACCGTCAGGTGTTTCCTTTTCTCAACATCGAGTTCCTCGTCCGCCATGTTGACAAAAACTGGAAAGAATCCTATCGGGGGCGTGCTGATTGATGCGGTCGGGACGTTGCTCAAGCCCGCGCCTGGCGTGGCGGAGATCTACGCCGAGGCGGCCCGTCGGCAAGGGGTGGAGCTGGACCGAGCCACGGTGAAGGCACGGTTTGCCGACCACTTTGGGGCCGTCGAGGAGGACGACTTGCGCGGCCTTTTGGTGACGGACGAGTCGACGGAACGGCGACGTTGGCGGCGGATTGTGAGCCAGGTCTTGCCCGAGGTCGCCGACCGGGATCGGGCGTTTGAGGAACTCTGGGACTACTTTGGTCGCCCAGCGGCCTGGGGTCTGTTCGATGATGTGGCCCCGAGCATGGCCTTGTTGCACGCTCAAGGGTGGCCGGTGCGGATCGCGTCGAACTTCGACGGTCGGTTGCGGGGCGTCCTTGCCGGCTTGCCGCCCCTGGCCCCCTGGGCGGAATCGGCCGTGATCTCGTCGGAAGTCGGCTTCCGGAAACCTCATCCGGCATTCTTCCAGGAGGCCTGTGCTCGTCTGGGGCTTCCGCCTGAGCGGGTCTTGTTTGTGGGCGATGATGTTGAGAACGACTATCGAGGGCCGCTTCGCGAGGGTTTGCGGGCCGCCCTGGTGGATCGTGAGGGGGCGTTGCCAGGCGACGTGCCCTCGTATCCCAGTCTCTTGCAACTGGTTGCCGAGGTTTTACGGTTTGAGTCGTAAAACTGGCTTTTTGGGATCGAGATGATTTTTCGGATTTACCTTGATGGACTGGCGTCTGATCTGCCGATACCAGGGAAGGATCGGGACTCGACTTGTCTGGGTTGGCGGTCTGGATTACGATCCCACCCGCCCATCGAGACCGCGGGGGTCGAGGACGAGACCCCGCATCGGTCGTAAACGCCCTTTTGCTCTTGAGGCCCCCCCCGCTCCTTTCAGGGAAGAAAGGAAGACGCACGTGGTCGCCACGGTGGAACAACTCGCAGCCCTGGTTCGCGGTCGCGTGGTCGGCGACGGCTCCGTCCCGATCCGCTCAGCACGCCCGGTGGGTGAGGCAGGACCAGGAGACATCACGTTCATTGACGATGAACGGTACCTAAAGGTGCTCCGCCAGTCGCCCGCTTCGGCGACGATCGCGGGGCCGCACTTCCGGGTCGCCGCGGATCAGCAAGACCGGCCGATCATTGAGGTGGACGACGCCCTGGCGGCGTTCATCACGGTGCGGTCACACCTGCTCGGCAATGATCGCCCGCGCTGGTCGGGCATTCACCCGCAAGCGTCGATCGCGCCCACGGCCAAGATCGGGTCCGACGTGGCTATTTACCCGTTCGCCTATGTTGGCGACGAGGCGGAAGTTGGCGACGGCTCGGTACTTTACCCCGGTTCAGTCGTCGGCGCCGGCTGCCGATTAGGCAACGGGGTGGTCTTGCATCCCAACGTCGTGCTTTATGAAGGGGTCGTCCTGGGCGACCGGGTTGAGATCCACGCCGGGACCGTACTGGGCGGCGACGGGTTCGGCTACCGCTCGGTCGACGGCCGCCACGTCAAGATTCCCCAGTCTGGCGGCGTCGTGGTTGGCGACGATGTTGAGATCGGGGCCAATTGCACGGTGGAC
>JBDTIR010000381.1:0-2208 GCA_039936275.1 Isosphaeraceae bacterium
CCAGACAGCCGCTATTCTGGTCGAACCGATCCAGGGGGAAGGGGGAATCAACGTCCCCTCGGACGGCTACCTTCCCGGGCTCCGCCAACTCTGCGACGAGCGCGGGGTCTTGCTGATTCTTGATGAAGTCCAGACCGGCCTGGGCCGAACCGGGAAATGGTTCGCCTATCAACATACCGGGATCACCCCGGACATTCTCACCTGCGCCAAGGCTCTGGCTGGCGGGGTTGCGGCCGGCGTGATGATGGCAACGCCGGACGTCGCCGCAACGCTCAAGCCAGGGATGCACGCCAGCACCTTCGGCGGCAACCCGATCGCCTGCCGGGCCGGCCTTGCGACCATCGAGACGATCGAGCAAGACGCCTTGCTCGAACGCGGCCAAGGCGTCGGCGAGCGGTTCCGCCGCCACTTCGAGTCCTACCGCCTGGAATTCCCCAGCTTGATCCGAGACATCCGGATCAAGGGGGTGATGATCGGCCTGGAATTGACGATCGACGCCTCGGGTGTGGTCGCCGAATGCTTGAACCAACGGCTCTTGATCAATGCCACCCATGGCAATGTGATCCGGCTTTTGCCCGCTTTGAATATTAGCGATGAACAGATTGACGAAGGCTGCGTCATCCTGAGCGACGCGCTCCGCAAGGCGGCCAGCGCAAACGGGGGAGGTGCGTGATGTCCCGCCATTTTGTCGATCTGTTCCACTTGACCCCTTCCGAAGCGTCAAGCTTGTTGCATCAGGCCGTCGAGTTAAAGCGCGAGGACTGCAAAGGGTCGCGACCGCCGCACCTGGCGGGGCGGACGCTCGGTCTCCTGTTCGAGAAACCGTCGCTACGCACCCGCGTCAGTTTTGAAGCGGCGATCGCGCAGCTCGGCGGCTCGGCGATCTTCCTCCCCGGGAAGGACGTGGGCCTCGGGGTCCGCGAGACCGTAGCCGACTTCGCCCGCGTGCTCAGTCAGTACATCGACGTGCTCGCCGTGCGCACCTACTCGCATGAGACGGTCGAGGAACTGGCAACGCATGCGACGATCCCGATCATCAACGCCCTGTCCGACGCCGCCCACCCTTGTCAGGCATTGGGCGACATGCTGACGATCCAGGAAGAACTCGGCCGCACCGAAGGGGCCAGGCTCGCATTCGTCGGCGACGGCAACAACGTGGCACGGTCCTTGGCGTTGGCGTCGGCCCTGCTGGACGTCGAGTTCGTGCTGTCGTGTCCGGAAGGGTACGACTTCCCCATTGAGTTCCGCGAGCGTTACGCCAAGGTCTTTCCCGACCGCCCCTTGAACGTCGATCATGATCCGCATCACGCTGTGGCGGGGGCCGATGTAATCTATACCGACGTCTGGGCGAGCATGGGTCAGGAGTCTGAGGCCGAAGTCCGCGCGGCGGCCTTCGCGCCGTTCCAGGTCAATGACGCCTTGATGGGTTCCGCCCATCCCGACGTGATTTTCCTCCACTGCCTGCCGGCGCATCGAGGTGAGGAAGTCACCGCCGAGGTGCTCGACGGCCCCCGCAGCCGCGTCTTGCCCCAGGCGGCCAACCGCCTCCACTTCCAGAAAGCCCTCTTGCTCTGGCTGCTCCAGGATCGCGGGGCCGACGCCAGCAACGGGCGGATCGTGAAGACGAGGACGCGCTCGAAACGGTAAAAAGGGGTCCAAGGACGAGGTGGCTTCGCGACTCGGTGCTTTTTTTGGTTCGCAATGGAGAAATTCCCGATGGCCGCGTCCACCTCAACCAGTTCGGCCGACGTGATCGAGGCCAATCCAGGGGTTCCTTACCGTCTGACCGCTGATGATTTTGAGAGGATGATCGAGACCGGCATCATCCCGGACGATCGCCGGGTCGGGCTCTGGGAAGGGCGGCTCTACGAGTCAATGGCCAAGAAAATGCCCCACGCCATCAGTTCCAGCAAGCTGGTCATGGCCCTGGTTCGATTGGTTCCTGACGGCTGGTTCCTCTGGGCGGAGAACCCGATCACGATCGCCGTTGACAAGGTCCCCTTGCCCGATCTGGCCATCGTGCGTGGCAAGCCGGACGACTACAAGGACCGTCGCCCGGAGAGCGGCGACGTAGCTCTCGTCATTGAGGTTGCTGATAAGAGCTTGCGCAAAGACACGGGTCCCCTGCTGGAAAGTTACGCACGGGCCGGCATCCCGGTTTATTGGGTCGTCAATCTGGCGGCTCGGCTGATTCAGGTGTATCAAGGC
>JBDTIR010000382.1:0-7229 GCA_039936275.1 Isosphaeraceae bacterium
GCTTCCGAGAAGGACGTGGCCGGTGGTCTTTTCCCCTTCTTCGATAACCGTGGCACGGCGAAGGATATCTTCGACTTCGAGAATGCGGCCTTCGACCATGCCCTGTTCTTGCTTGGCATCGTCGTACTCGGCATCGTTCTGGCTGGTGCCTTGCTCCTGTGCGTCACGAATGCGGTCGGCCACATCCACGGCGCGTCCGACTCCTCGGGGGCCTTCCCCAAGGACCTCCCCTGCACGCCCGACGACATTTCCGCCACCATGTTCCACTGCCTCGGCATTGACCCTGGCACGGAACTTCGAGACTCGCTCAACCGCCCCATTCCGGTCTCTTACGGGTCGCCCATTCTCCCGCTCCTCGCCTGAACGCCTTTGAAACCGGTGTTGAAACTCTGTCGTGGAGGCTTGTCACTCATGTCTGCATCGATAAACAGGGTTCGACTGGCCGTGCTCAGCCTGGCCCTTGCCGGCGTCGTGCCCATTGCGGCCAGCGCTGACGACGCGGCCAGGCCGAATGTCTTGTTCTTGCTCACCGACGACCAGCGGGCCGACACCATCCACGCGCTCGGTAATCCCGCGATCCAGACGCCTCATCTTGACCAGCTCGCCAACACCGGCTTTGCGTTTCGGAACGCCTACTGCATGGGCGGCGACCGCCCCGCCGTCTGCTTGCCGAGCCGGACGATGATCCTCAGCGGCCGATCGTTGTTTCACCTGCGTACGTTGAAAGCCGATTCCCCTTCGCTGCCCAAATCCATGAACGCCGCCGGGTATCAAACGTATTATCACGGCAAGAAGAGCAACACGCCTCATCAGATCCACAAGAGTTTCGAGCAGAGCCATTATCTCAAGGACGATGAACGAGAGCGAACCTCCGGCCACCCCGGCCGCGAAATTGCCGACGACGCGATTCGCTTTCTCCACGAATCCAACGACCAACGGCCGTTCTTCATGCTCCTCGCCTTCGGCAATCCGCACGACCCCCGCGTTCCATCCGACCAGGCCCGCCGCCATTACGACGAGCCAACACTCCCCTTGCCCAAAAACTTCCTCCCCTTGCACCCGTTTAACAACGGCGAGATGACCATCCGCGACGAGACCCTCGCCCCCTGGCCGCGCACCCCGGAGGTCGTTCGCAAGCACCTCACCGACTACTACGCCGTCATCACCCAGCTCGATGCCGAGATCGGACGCGTGCTTCAAACCCTGCGCGACCAGGGGAAATACGAGAAGACCATCATCGTGTTCGCGTCCGACCACGGCCTCGCCGTCGGCAGTCACGGCCTGATGGGCAAGCAGAACCTTTACGAAGACGGCATGAAGGCCCCCTTGATCTTCGCAGGGCCGGGCGTCCCTCACGGCCAGTCCGACGCATTGGTCTATCTCCACGACCTCTTCCCCACCTTCTGCGACCTGGTCAACACCCCGGTCCCCCCCGGGCTCGACGGCAAGAGTTTCGCCCCGATCCTCCGAGGCGAGAAGCAGCCCTCGGTGCGTGATTCGGTGTTCCTCGCCTACCGATCGGTCCAGCGCGCCATCCGCGTTGGAGATTGGAAGCTGATCCGGTATCCAAAAATCAATAAATCTCAGCTCTTTAACGTAAAAGCCGATCCCAACGAAACCTGGGACCTGGCCGACAACCCGTCCCAGGCCGCTCGAATCAAGGAATTGACCGCCTTGCTCAAGGCCAGCCAGGACGCCGAGGGCGACCCCCTGCCCTTGACCTCCCAACACCCCACACCCGCGTCGATCGATACCCAGACCCTTCAACGCATGGCAAAGTAACCCGCGAATGCCCTCCGGTTTCTCATCAGTAGATCATAGTTTCTCATGAAACGTACATCTAAAATATTTTTTTAATGGATTCACGTCATGAGATTATCCCCCCTGCCTTGCCTGACGTTCGCCGCGCTTCTGGTCGTCTCGGGATTTCCAACAAGTAGCGACGCCCGGGAACCTGCGTCTGGCCTGGAATTCCACGTCGCGACCGACGGCGACGACGCCAATCCAGGGACCGACTCGAAACCCTTCGCCACCCTGGAGCGCGCCCGCGATGCGATTCGCCTGCTCAAGAAGGACAAAGGTCTGCCGACCGGAGGCGTCACTGTCAACTTGCATCCCGGGCTTTACGAACGATCCCAGCCCTTCGTGCTGACGGCGGAAGACTCTGGCACGGAGGCGTCGCTTATTGTCTATCGAGGTCGCCAAGGGGCGGAAGTCCGGATCTCCGGCGGAAAACGAATCAAAGACTGGAAACTCGTCACCGATCCCGAGATAATCAAACGGCTCGATCCCGAGGCGCGCGGCCAGGTGATGCAGACTGACCTGCGAGCGCAGGGCGTTACTGATTTCGGCAAGATAGGCGGGGGCTTCGGGCTCCGGGGCGGCCCCGGCCTCGAACTCTTCTTCAACGATACTCCGATGACCCTGTCGCGGTATCCCAACGACGGGTTCATCAAGATCACCAGCGTCGAAGGCCCGACGAAAACCAAGGACGGCCGAGGTCGCGTCGAGGGCGAGTTTACCTACGAGGGCGATCGGCCCGAGCGCTGGACGAATGAGCCAGACGCCTGGGTGCTCGGCTACTGGTTCCATGACTGGGCCGAGCAACGCCAGCGGATCGAATCCATTGACGTGGCGACGAAACGCATGACCCTTGCGAAGCCTTATCACGGTTATGGATATCGCAAAGGCCAGTGGTTTTACGGCTTCAACTTGCTCTCGGAAATCGACCAACCCGGGGAATGGCACCTCGATCGTAAAGCCGGCCTGCTCTATTTCTGGCCGCCTTCGGCGATCGATCAGGCTCAAACAACCGTCTCGGTACTTGACAACCTTGTCACCCTGGACAACGCCCACAATGTCACCCTGCGCGGCTTGACTTTCGAAGCTTCGCGCGGCACAGCGATCATCATCGAACGCGCCGCAAACAACCAGGTTGTCGGCTGCACCATCCGCAACGTCGGCGGCACAGCGGTCACGATCCAAGGGGTGAACAGCGGCGTCCAGGGGTGCGACATCACCGCCACGGGCGACGGCGGCGTCAGCCTGAGAGGAGGCGACCGCAAAACCCTCACGCCCGCCAAACTGTTCGCCGAGAATAATCACATTCATCACTGGAGCCGATGGAACCGGATGAATCGGCACGGGATCGCGCTCAGCGGCGTCGGCAACCGCGCCTCGCACAACCTGATCAATCATTCGCCGCACTCCGCCATCCACTTCGGAGGCAATGATCATCTCATCGAATTCAACGAAATCCACAACGTTTGCAACGAGTCCAGGGACGCCGGGGCGATCTACGCAGGTCGAGACTGGACCGGGCGCGGCACGATCATCCGACATAACTACATGCATCACATCGACGGACTCCAGGGGCGCGGATGTATCGGCATCTATCTGGATGATATGTATTGCGGCACGTCCATTTTCGGCAACCTTTTCTACAAGGTGACGATGGCCGCGTACATCGGCGGCGGCCACGACAACCATATCGAAAACAATATCTTCAAGGACTGCAAACCCGCCGTGCATGTGGATTCACGCGCCCTTGGCTGGGCCGCCTATCACGCAGACACATGGGTCAATGACGCCCGCGAGAACGGCACGATGTCCGGCATCCGCTTCGATCAGCCCCAGTACAGCGAACGCTACCCGACCTTGCCCAAGATCCTGGAGAACGACCCTTATGCGCCCACTGGCTCCTTGATCGCCCGCAACGTCTTTCAAGGGGGCGTCTGGTCTGACGTCGATAAAAAAGCCCAACCCTTCGTCGAGTTCCAGGACAACCTGCTCGACGCCGACCCCCGTTTCGTCGATCCGGAGCATGGCAACTTCCAGTTGCGCAACGACTCCCCCGCTTTCGCCCTCGGCTTCCAGCGCATCCCGATCGAGCAAATCGGCTTGCGTAATGACGACTCGCGCGTCTCCTGGCCGGTGTCGCACGAGGTGAGTCCGCGACCGAAACCCTAGAAACCCCCAGGTCATCGGGAGCGGGTTTGCAACGCCAATCGATGCTCATACGGACACGGCCGGTTGCGACCGATGCGACCGGCATGTTCCACATGATTGATCGCTTGGCGTTGAAGACCGACCGAAGCGGTGCGCCCCTTCTGGTCGAAGAAAGACCAATACGGGTAGGAACGTCGGCGGCGTCCGATTGTCTTGTTAGTGCCTTGAATGCTCGATTGAATTCGAAGGGTGAAGGGGGTACGAAGTATGGGACTTCGGCGGATGCTCTGGAACTACACCGGATCGACTCACGACGACCGGACGTACTTCACGCCCGCCGAGCGGTTCTATCACGTCGATCATGGCGGAACGCCGCCCTCTTTGCCTCCTGAGTCCTGGCGATTGCGGCTCAGCGGTCGCGTGGCCAGACCATTAGAAATTACATATACAGACGTTTTGGCAAGAATTGAAACATACGGAATCACCCGATATGCCAAATGTCTTCAGTGCTTGCGCGATCCATTGGGCGATGACGTCGAGAAGCGTTGGTACGCCAGCTCCGGGCTCTGGGGCGGTCTTCCTTTAGCGGTTTTTCTGGAGGAAGCGGGGGTCCTCTGGGGCTCGACCCGGATCAATTACGGCGGGCGTGATCCGTCCGGCTTCTTCAGCAGCATCCCTTTGGAATCAGCGATGGGTGCGCGCGAAGGCTTGCCGGTCTTGCTCGTCACCGAGCTAAACGGGCGACCCTTGCCCCACTTGCGCGGCGGACCGGTGCGGATGTTGGTTCCGGACATGCTCGGATTCAAGTCAATCAAGTGGATTGACTGGATATGCGTCACCGATGCAAATATTCCGAACGGGTGGTACGAGCGCAATCGCGGTGTGATCTTGCCGAGCGCTCATAAGGACCCGGCTTTGAAGACGACCGCCCGGATCGCGCCTGTGCCGAGCGTCTGCCCGGAACACCCGATGCACCCACGCCTTGGCCATTTTCCGGCGTGTCAGCCCTTGGGGTTCCGGGGCTACGCCGTGGCGGGGTCTCGAGGGCTCGCGGGCGTCCGGTTCCAGGTCAGGGAGTTCCATCCGATCGGCCCGGGGGCGGTGATCGAGGACCGGATGGCGGGCTTCGAACCGCCGGGGGCTTGGGGCCTTGACGTCCCGTTTCCGCCAGGCGTGCTTCACTTCTCGGGTGAGACGCCGATGCGCTGGCCTTTGCCGTTCGGCTGGGTCTACTGGCATGCCTGGTTTGGCCCCTTATCGCCTGGTAAGTATGTGTTTGAAGTCTGGGCGCTCGACGCCGAAGGGCACGAGCAGCCCGACCCTGACCCGAACGAGCACACCGGCAGCGCCCGTCGCGAAGAAGTCGTCTTCCACGTTGCCTGGTGAATCCCAAGGCATAAATCGATGATGAATATTTTGTTGTCTTGCGCCGTCGCCGGTCTTGTCCTGTCCGCCGCTCCCCAAAGCCCCGCCAGGCGTGACCTTGATGCGCTCCAAGGGACCTGGGTCGCCGTTTCGATGGAACGCAACGGCCGCCCCTTGCCGGCCAATCGCTACCAAGACGGCCGCCTGGTGATGGACGGCGAGACCTTTACCTACTTCGATGAAAACCGAGTCGCCACCCGGGGAATCCGCACGCTAGACCCGACGCAGACCCCATGCGCCCTGGACGACCTCCACACCGTCGGCCCATTCAAGGGAAAAACATATCATGGCATCTATAGGCTTCAAGGCGATACGTTCACGACTTGCAACGGTTCGGCGGGCAGTGCGCGGCCGACCGGTTTCGCGACCCGCCCGGGGACCGGCTTGCTCTTGATTGTCTACAAACGGGCCAAGCCTTGAGCTGCGAGATTCGGATGTCTCCGTGTTTCGTGATTAATCAGATACTTATTCTTTTTCGCGTGTTTCCACGGTTCGGAGGTCGATCTCGGCCCAGGCGGCAACCTTGCGTCCCTTGGCGTCGGTTCCGACTAACTTGAAGACGACGGGTCCATCGCCGGGGCGTAGCTCTGGCAAGGGGATCGTCGCGGCGGAGAGCGAGCCTCGCTCGGGAAGGTTCAGACCGCCGAGCGCCTCGGCAAGAGCGGGGCCGTCGAGTCGGCCTCTGCGGAACCCCGAGGCGTGGGCGTCGGCCGCGGGAACCAGAGGTTCCCAGGCCATGCTGTCCAGCCTGACGGCAACGCCGGTATGCTCGCGGACGTCCACCTTGATCCGCACGCTCCCTTGGTCGTCAACCGTCGGCAAGACCCTCAGGGTCAGCTCGGGTCGGTCGGCTGGAAGCGGGATCGCCGTCACCTGCAACGCTGCGTTCGGCGGCGCGGACACCTCGATTGAGACGACGCCGGTCGGCGAGGCGTTGACCAAGGCATAATGACTGCTCGTGCCGGCCGAGACCCAGTTCTCAACCGGGCCGTCCGGCTCGATCGTCGAAGTACGAGGACCGACCATGAGCCAGTCATTTGATTCCGAAGGGGGCGGCTTTGCGGTCTCGGATCGATCGCCGGGGGCAATCAAGGCGTTCCAGTAGAGCGAGGCTGACCATTGGCGATAAAGCCTGGCGAACGGCTGGCCAGTGACCGCCTCCAGGTTGGCAATCCCTCGGCGCTTCGATCCGATCAAGGCCGGCAAAACCTTCGGGCCGTATTGCTCAGAGCACCAGCGCAGGAACAAGTACGTGCTCCCCCGGTTGCCGTGGCTCCGAAACAGGTCGGCCGTGTAATAATCCTCGACCACCAACCGATACCGCTCCGGAGCCGAGAGAAAGGCACTGACGCGATAGTCAAGGTTTGATCGAGTAAAGCCGTGAACATCTTCCACCAGGTGGGCCAGGGCCTCGTCCAGCCAGCCCTCTTCCTCAAGGCCGTGGAGGCCGTCTGGACCTGGAGCGACCTTGCGGCTGAACGTGACCGCGTGCGTGTACTCGTGGGCCAGGACCGTCCGGAGATGAGGGCCAGGTCGGAGGTTGGCATTGAGGTACATCATGTCGCAGCGGTTGCCGAACGGCGCGGCGAGTCCTGGATCAAGGTCGGCCCCGCGCACGAAGCCGTCGACCGGCAAAGAGCCGCCGCCGAGCCTGGCGAGCCAACTTGTGAGCAAGATCGTGAATCGACCGTCGCCGTCGATGTCAACGGCCCGTCCCCAGAGCCTCGCCGAAGTCGGGAAGACCCGCTCGTCAAACGTCTGGACCACGTCTCGGAGCAATTCGTCGCTGACACGAGTCAAGTCATTTTCATCCACATAGATCTGCACTCGACGACCCAGGGCGCGGAGCCGCCCGG
>JBDTIR010000383.1:0-7029 GCA_039936275.1 Isosphaeraceae bacterium
TGATCGTCTCCTTGACGGTGCGGTAGCGTTGTTCGAGTTCCTGGACTTCGGCTGCGTGCTGGTTCTTGATTTCCTGACGGAGACGGTCGTAACTTTCGACCGCCGCGCGCATGTCGTCGCGTTGCCTGGTCTGGGTTTCAGCCATCGTCTGGGCGTAGACTTCATTGACCTGGCGCAGTTGTTCGTCGCGATGGACCTCGCCCCGCTCGATCGTCTTCGCCTGGACCTGTTTGGCTCGTTCAAGCTCCTGGTCGCGACGGGTCGCCAGTTCCTGGCGGCGGGCGCTTTGTCGTTCTTCGGCCCAGTTCTGGCAAGACGTGAGCAAGGCGCCGGAGTCGGCAAGCGACTGTTGAAGCGGGCCGTAGCATCGAGTGACCTGCCTGGTCGCGATCGAGTAAAGCCAGGCGCGCAGGCCGAAGCCGACGACCAAGGTGATGACGGCATCGACGATCAGGCCGGTCGTCCAGCCGAGCGTCAGGCCCATGGGGAACACCAAAGCGCCGAAGATCAAGAGGAAGATGCCGACGTCGCCTCGTCCCTTCATGGATCGGGGGATGGCGAGCTGCTCGAAAAAGATCAGGTCGGGCTCGGTCTGAATCAGGCGGTCGAAGAGCTTACCGATCGGGTCGTCGAGCTTGGTGGGAGGGCTGCCGGGGGTTGCCGGTACGTCGTCAAGCCCGAACTTGTGAAACTCAAGCAGGAGCAGGTCGAGCCTGCCCTGCAACTCATTGAGGATCTTGGCAGCTTCGTCGATTCGGCCGGACGTCTCGGCGAAGCCGGCCGCGTTCTCTTTTTCACCGACCTCGAAAACGGTGGCAGCTTCCCAACGGGCTTGCTGGTTGTCGGCCTTGGCCTTGTCGCGCAACTGGTCAAACCCGGCGGCGATGCGTTTGCTGGCGCGGGCGAACTCGGTTTTGGCGGCGGCCTCGCCGTTGACGCCGGCCGCGGTGATCGCCTTGCGGCGGTCTTCATCGGCGCGCCGGCTTTGTTCGGTTTTTGCCGAGTGCCGGTCGGCGATGGCCTGGGCCTGGACGCGGTATTCCCGATCGGCGTCGGCGTCGCGGGTCGCGCGCTTACGGACGGTCTGGGTCTCGACCAGTTCGCGCTGGGCGGACAGGTCGATCAAGGCGCGGAGCGCCAGGCGCTGGTCGAGGATCAAGGTCGGTTCCGAGGTCGCGACAGGGGCCGTCGAGGTCTCGGGTTGGTTGCCGGTGTTCTGCAGGCGAGTCACCACGAGTCGCTCCGGTCCGAGCAGTCGATCCGAACCCGGCCTAGTTCCTCGCCCAGTTCTTGCATGCCGACCATCGCGGACTTGACGGCGGCTTCCAGGGGGTTCAACTGGTGGTCTTCAAACTCACGTCGGACGTGGTCGTCCCAGGTCTCTTGCGTGGTCTCCCATCGCTCTTTCAAGGTCTTCATCGCCGAGTTTAACCGATTCGACGCCGAACTGAGGGCTGCGTTGGCCATGACGTCACCTTATAATCTTCAATTTTATACTAATAATATGTTAACGTGTCTTGTTGATCTGTTTGTAGTGTGGTCCTCACGGTTCCTGGTCGGTTGGTTCGGTCGGCTCTGGATCTACCGGAGGCACGACCAGGGCGGGTTCGACCTTGGTCGGGGCGGAGGAGACCGACTCCGCCATGACCCTGGCGAACCCCGAGGCCGCCGCCGCGCCGGAAGGGGGCGCGACCTGGGCGTAGGCGTCGAGCGCCTCGATGATTCGGTCGAGCAGGGCGAGCGATCGGGGCAAGTCGCCGCCGATCAGGTCGGAGAGGCGGCCGGCGCGCCCTTTGTATTCGAGCACAGCTTGTTGAAGCCGAGGCTCCCACCGCTTCAAGAGTTCCGCACGGCGCTCGGCCTCTTCCAGTCTGGCCTTGGCCTTCTTCTGTTGTTCCAGTTGCTCGGTGTATCTGGGCGTGTTCCCCGACGACGCGCCGAGCTTCTTGCGGGCGAGTTCGGAGTGGGCCTGGGAGAGCAGTTCCTTGCGTCGCTTCAGTTGTTCCTGCCAGTAGAGCCTCTGTTCATGCGTGACCCAGTGGACGGTGCGGCGTGTTTCCATGTCGGCCGCGCCAAGCGCGCCGAGGGCGTCTTCGGCGAACTCGATCAGGGCCGCTCGGAAATCACGGAGCGCGTCGATAGATCGGACAGAGGCTTGGCTCATTGGGAGACCGCCCGGGCGCAAAAAGTGGGTTGGTTAGCGTTGTTGCAAGTATTCCTCGATCCGTTCGGCTTTGCGGGCGAGAAACGGAATATGTTGGTTCGAGACTTCAAGGAACCGTTTGATCGCCTGCATGGTCTGTTCGAATTCCTCGGAGAACTTCTCATGCTCGCGATCGCGCCAGGTTTGACCCAGGGCCACAAGCTGGCCGTGGAGCACGCCCATGCCCGACTCCAATTCCTGGTTGAAGTGTTTCAGGTTCGACGCGAACCGCCGGACGTCCTCCGGGTTAACGATTGCTTGCGACATCGGGACGTTCTCCCCTTGTTCGCGGCCGTCGATCGGGCCAGCGTGCCCGCTGATTTTGAGATCGGAACTTACTCCAGCCTACACGGCGGAATGGGGGGTGTAAAGGACCAGGGAGAATTCAGGATTCGCGGGCCGTTGCCAGCCTGGTTGACGCCGGTTAGGATGTGGAGACGATGGGCGTCCTGGTTCCAACCCCGAAGACGCGCATCTCCCGCCTCGATCGTCCTGCCTGCGCCTTTGATTCGCACACCGTTTTGGGGTCGTCGAAGAAGGACCAAAACCCATGACTCGGCATTCCTCGCTCGCCGTTGGCCTGGCCTGGTTGTTGATCTCAAGCGCGGGCCTGGCCGCCGATGGATCAATCGAGACGGTCGCGGACCCCGGCGCGTTCTTTGAAGCGAAAGTCCGGCCGATCCTGGCAACCCGTTGCTTCGCCTGCCACGGTCCCAAGAAACAGAAAGGCGGACTTCGGCTCGACTCCAGGGCGGCGGTTCTGCAAGGGGGCGACTCGGGCCCTGCCGTCGATCCCGGCGACGCCGATCATGGATTGCTGATCGAGGCGATCCGGTACGGTGAAGAGCGCCAGATGCCTCCCAAGGCCAGGCTGGCCGACGTTGAAATCGCGGCCTTGTCCACCTGGATCAAGGCCGGCGCCCCCTGGCCAGGTGCCGAGGTCGCGCCCCGCCCCAAGCTCGACACTCCTGGACCGACGATCACTGCCGAAGACCGCGCCTTCTGGGCCTTCCAGCCGATCAACGACCCGGCCCCGCCGGAGGTCCAGGATGCTGCTTGGACCCAAAGAGGCATCGACCGCTTCATCCTGGCTGCTCTGGAATCGGCGAAGTTGCGTCCAGTCCCCCTGGCTAATAAACGGACCTTGATCCGTCGGGCCAGCTTCGACTTGATCGGTCTGCCGCCCACCCCTGTTGAGATCAGCGCCTTTCTGGGCGACGAATCGCCAGACGCCTTTGCCAAGGTGGTCGAACGCCTGCTCGCCTCCCCCCATTACGGCGAGCGCTGGGGACGCTACTGGCTCGACGTCGCTCGCTATGGCGAAGACCAGGCACACACATTTCAGGCCCGAAAATACCCTTATGGATACAAGTATCGCGACTGGGTCGCGCGGGCGTTGAATGAGGATATGCCTTATGATCAGTTCATTACCGAGCAGATTGCCGGCGACCTGATCGACGCCCCCGGCCGCGACCAGAGGCTCGCGGCCCTGGGGCTGTTCGCTCTCGGCCCGGTCTATTACGGCAAGGCCGTCGCCGACGAGCTCGATGACCGCGTGGACACGCTCACCAGGGGCTTCCTGGGCCTGACCGTCGCCTGCGCCCGTTGCCACGATCACAAGTTTGACCCGATCTCGACCAAGGATTACTACGCCCTCGCAGGCGTTTTCGCCAGCACCGAGTACCAGGAATATCCGCAAGCCAGCCCCGACGAGATCAAGGCGTATGACCAAGGGCAGGCCGCGATCCAGTCCAAATCCAACGATATCGATTCCTTCTTGAAGGTCGAAACCGCCAAAGCGTCCGCCGCCCTGGCCAACCAGACCAGCCTGTACGTGGTTACTGCTTGGACCCTGAACAACCAGCGCAAGAGTAAGCCAGACCTCGCCACGGCCAAAGTTGCCAAAGGCGAGGGTTTGCAAGACTTCGTGCTCGACCGTTGGGTCAACGCCCTGTTTGCCGGCAAGAACGGCGAGAAACCCTACCTCGTTCGTTGGCATGCTTTGATCGCCAAGCAAGATCAAAAAAGAGACCTCTCGGGCGACGACGCAGCCAGGGCGGAGATTATCAAGGTCGCTGATCTCTTACAAGACTACCTTTGTACAACAATTCAACTCCGCGATGCGATCGAGGCGCAGAGCAAGGCCGCCGCTGAAAATTCCGAGACCAAGGCCCCCAAACCAATACTCAGCGACCGGGACTCAGCCGCCTTGCGCGACCTGTTCAACGACGGCGGTCTCCTGGCGATCCCCAAGGACCGGCAACTCGCGATGCTCTCGAATGAGGCGAAAGCCGCTTTGAAGGCGGGCAAGGCCGAGTTGGAACGGTTGAGGAAGGACGCCCCGCCGAAATATGCCATTGTCCACTCCCTGGCCGACGGATCAAAGATTGCGAACCTGAAAGTGTCGATCCGGGGGAACCCCGCGACCCCTGGCGAGGACGCCCCGCGCGCGTTCCTGTCCATCCTCTCCGACGCAACTCCCACCCCGTTCAACCTGGGGAGTGGCCGGCTCGAACTCGCCAGAGCGATCGCCAGCCCAGACAACCCCTTGACGGCCAGGGTCCTGGTCAATCGGGTCTGGGAACACCACTTCGGCCGCGCCTTGGTCGGTACGCCCAGCAACTTCGGAGCCTTGGGCGAACGCCCATCGCATCCAGACTTGCTTGACTACCTTGCCAGTCGGTTCATCAAGGGTGGCTGGTCGATCAAGGCTCTCCACCGCGAAATCATGCTTTCAAGAACATACCAGTTGAGTGCATCGACCGATCCGACAAATATTGAGGTTGACCCGGAGAACCTCAAGCTCTGGCGCATGAACCGCAGGCGTCTGGAGGTCGAATCCTGGCGAGACGCGATGCTGGCCGTTTCTGGCAACCTCGATCGCACCCTCGGCGGCCCTTCGCAGCAGTTGACCTCGCCAAAGAACCAGAGGCGCACCTTCTATGCCGCGATCAGCCGCCACGACCTCGACGGCCTCTTGCGGCTCTTTGACTTCCCCGACCCCAACATCACCAGCGACAAACGGCCTGTCACGTCGGTCCCGTTGCAACAACTCTTCGTGCTCAACAGTGAATTCATGATCCAGCAAGCTCGGTCCCTCGCCGCTCGCCTGACCGCCGGGACTGACGAACCCGACTCCGCCCGCATCGAGCGCGCGTTTCCCCTCGTCTTTGGCAGGCCTGCGAGCCCAGAAGAAGTCCGCCTCGGGACCTCCTTCCTGACCAGTACCCAAGACCCTGGCGAGACGTCTTCATCCCCTTTGTCAAAATGGGAGCAATACGCCCAGGTCTTGCTGGGATCTAACGAATTCGCGTTTGTAGATTGACCTGTCCGAATGATCGTCAACGGCCAGGATTGGAATTCTTTGGAAGAAAGGGGCCAAGACCCATGCGACATCCAAGCCTTACGTTGACGTACAGCCGGCGCGACCTCCTGCGCAGGATCGGCGGCGGTTTCGGCGCGGTGGGCCTGGCCGGCGTGCTGGCCGAAGACCTGGCAAGACCGACCCGCGCCCTTGCTCGCGAGACGTCGGCCAATCCACTGGCACCCAAGCCCCCTCATCATACGCCCAGGGCGACACGGGTCATCTTCCTATTCATGAATGGCGGACCGTCGCACGTTGATACGTTTGATCCCAAGCCAATGCTGGCGAAGCTCGACGGCCAAGGGGTGCCGCAGAGCGTCAACACAGGACGCAAAGGAGGCGGCAAACTGATGGGCTCGCCGTTCTCGTTCACGAAGTACGGCGAGAGCGGGATCGAGGTTAGCGACCTGTTTCCGGAAGTCAGCAAATGCATTGATGAAATCTGCGTGATCCGATCAATGCATACCGACATCCCGAACCACGAGCCGGCGCTCTTGATGATGAACTCCGGGCAGATCCAGCCGACCAGGCCGAGCATGGGCTCCTGGCTGACCTACGGCCTTGGCACCGAGAACCAGGACCTTCCCGGGTTCGTCGTCCTCTGCCCGGGCAAGCCGGTCGTCGGCCCGCAGCTCTGGAGCAACAGCTTCCTGCCGGGGATCTACCAGGGGACACATATCAACAACCATGCGATTGACCCATCCAAGGTCATTCCCAACGTCACCAACCACCATCTCGGCCGCGCCGCCCAGCGCGACCAGCTTGACTTGCTCCGCGTCATGAACGATCGCCACGAGGCCTCGCGAGGCGGCGACGCCCAGCTTGAGGCCCGCATCCAGTCGCTCGAAATGGCCTTCCGCATGCAGTTCGAGGCGCAAGAAGCGTTCGACATCGGCAAGGAATCCCGGGCGACCCGGACCTTGTACGGCGATGGGGAGTTCGCCGACGCCTGCCTGATCGCCCGACGCCTCGCCGAGCGCGGGGTCCGGATGACCCAGATCTATTACGGCAACGGCCAACCCTGGGACGATCACACTGATATCACCAATCACCGCAAACACGCGCAAAAGAGTGATCGCCCGATCGCTGCCTTGTTGCGCGACCTCAAAAGCCGCGGCCTGCTCGACGAGACGCTGGTCGTCTGGGGTGGCGAGTTCGGCCGCACCCCCACGTCTCAAGGCTCCAAAGGGCGCGATCACCACAGCCTCGGCTTCAGCATGTGGATGGCCGGCGGCGGCGTGAAAGGGGGCCACGTCCACGGCGCAACGGACGAATTCGGGATGGTTGCCATCAAGGACAAGGTTCATGTTCACGATTTACATGCCACGATCCTTCACCTCATGGGCATTGACCACGAGCGCCTGACCTACCGTTACAGCGGACGCGACTTCCGCCTGACCGACGTTCACGGCGAGGTCGTCACCGGCGTCCTTGCCTGAGCCGAGCCGGGGGCGTCCCCCCT
>JBDTIR010000384.1:0-3016 GCA_039936275.1 Isosphaeraceae bacterium
AATAAGGAATAAGGTAACTTGCCGGAATGACCGGCGAAAGGAGTGGTGGAACGGAACGGTACATTCGGGTTGGGATGGTTCCAAACCGCGCGGGCGTGTGCCCGACGTTGGTTCGGCGTCCGTGCAGTGACCCGAGACTTATACGAGCCGCTTCCCCCTCCAAGTGCCGCCAAGTCTCACGGGCCAACGATCGGGCCTCGGCTGGCGGCGGGAGGAAAGTCGTTTGCGCATCACGTTCCACGGAGCGGCTCGTCAGGTCACTGGCAGCGCTCACCTGCTCGAAGTCGGCAGGCACCGAATCTTGCTGGACTGCGGCCTGTTCGATTCCGACCGGACCAGCCCCGACAGCCCCAATCGCCACTTCACATTTGAACCGCGCGATCTTGACGCGGTCATCGTGTCGCATGCCCACAATGACCACATCGGCCGCCTGCCCTGCTTAACACGCGCCGGATATAATGGTCCCATTTATACGACGCCCGCCACCGGCGACATCCTTTCGGTCATGCTCCGTGACAGCGCGCGCATTCAGAAAGAAGACGCTCGCCTGGCGTCTGAGCGGCTCAGCGCCGAGCACGCCCGAGGCGGCACGGCGACCGCCCTCGCGCCGCAGGTCGAACCCTTGTTCGAACTGCACGACGTTGAGTGGGTCGGCGACCACTTAACGCGCCTCCCCTACGACGAGCCGCGTGAGATCCTCGACGGCGTCACCCTGACCTACCGGGACGCCGGCCATATCCTTGGCTCGGCCATCGTGCAACTGGACGTAACCGAAGACGGCCGGACCCGCCGGTTCGTCTTCACCGGCGATCTCGGTCGACGGGGCATGGGGCTCCTGTCCGACCCGACCCCGATCCAGAACATCGACGTTTTGGTCTCCGAGAGTACCTACGGCGCGAAGGAACTCGACACCTACGACACCTTGGCCAAGCAACTCCACGCCATCATCGCGCGGGCGACCAGGCTCCAGAGCAAGATCATTATCCCGGCCTTCAGCCTCGGTCGGACCCAGCGAATGGTCTACTGCTTCCAGGAACTCTTCGCCCTGCGCAAGGTCCGACCGATCCCGGTCCACGTCGACAGCCCGCTGGCGTCCAGGCTGACCGACATCTACCGCAACCACCCCGAATTGTACACGGCGACGGCCCGCAAGTTGATGGACCAGGACCCCCAGTACTTCGGCTCCGAACACGTCCATTTCACCGGCTCCTGGGACGAATCACGACGCTTGAATTTCCTGACAGGCCCTCAAATCATCATCTCTTCGAGTGGGATGTGTGAAGCGGGCCGGATTCGCCATCACCTGCGGCACGCGATCGAAGACCCTGACAACGCGATCGTCATCGTCAGTTATCAGGCCGAAGGCACGATTGGCCGCCAGATCGCCGACGGGGCCGAGCGGATCCAGCTCATGGACCATCGGCACGACCTCAACGCCGCAGTTTACGTCCTGGACGGCTTCTCCGGTCACGCCGACCGCAACGACCTGGCCTGGTGGTACGACCAGACCGGCGGCGGAATTGACAAAGCCTTCCTGGTCCACGGCGAGCCTGAGAGCATGACTGCGCTGGCACCTGTGCTCCAGAACCAGGTCAAGAGCGAGGTCGTCATCGCCGAACCGCTCGGCACGTATGAACTCTAATTGCTAATGTCGATCTATGTGGGGTGTGTGAACCACGCCGTCCGAGACTCGAAGACGGCCTGGTTCACACGTCCTACAAAACCAACAGCGCAATTCCTGTTCTACGTCGTGTATTGATCGATCCGGAACTGATCCAGGTTGTCGCGCACCCAGGCGATCGTCTCGTCGAGCCCTTGATCCAGGGAATAGGTGGGTTTCCAGCCCCAAAGCTCTTGGGCCAGGGCCGTGCCGGCCAGGAGGCGGCCGACCTCGCTGGCGGCGGGACGGATGCGCTGGGCGTCGGTCTCGACCTGGATCGGCTGGCCAAGCCGGACGCCGATTCGCTCGACCAGATCGCCAATCGAGACGTCGTCCCCCCGGCCGATATTGACCACGCGGCCGACTGCGGCGTCGCAGTTCGCGATGGCCAAGAACCCGGCGACGGTGTCCTTGACGTAGGTCAGGTCGCGTCTCGGCGCCAGGCTGCCCAGGCGAACCACCGGACGGGTGAGCGCCTGGCTGATGATCGTCGGGATGATCGCACGGGCTGACTGGCGGGGGCCGAACGTGTTGAACGGCCGCAAGACCGTCACCGGCAAATCAAACGCCCGATGGTAACTCAACCCCAGGGCGTCGCCGCCAATCTTGGTCGCCGCGTAGGGCGACTGTCCTTGAAGCGGATGCGCCTCATCGATCGGCACATACCGCGCCGTGCCGTAAACCTCCGACGTCGAGGTCAAAACCAACCGCTCCAAGGCCCCGCTCGACCGGCAGGCGTCCAGGACGTGCGCCGTGCCAAGCATATTTGTTTGCACGACATCAAACGGATTTTCATACGAATAGGGAATGGCGATCAAGGCCCCCAGGTGGAAGACCCTGGCCCGTCCGTTCACGGCTCGCCGCACCGCTTCCGGGTCTTTCAGGTCGCCGCGGACCACCTCCAGGGCCGAGCGGACTTCCGGACTGAGCCGGTCCAGGTGCCCCCGGTCGTCCCGGCCGTTGTACCGCACCAAGGCGCGGACCTCGTGCCCGTCGCGGACCAGGGCCTCGACCAGGTGGCTGCCGATGAACCCCCCCGCACCCGTCACCAAGACCCGCTTGCTCATCGTTGGCCGACTCCCCTGCCCTGCCCTTTGGTTCTCGCCGACTCCAATCGGCGCAATCCGCCTTATCCTACGGCTTTTCCCGACCTCGGCAACGGGAATTCCTGGCCCGGGCCAAGGCTCAAACCAGATCGCCCACTCGGGCCTGTTTCAGCAACCGCCACCATTTACGCTCTCCAAAAAATCAACGCGAATCTCCTGAACTTCGCCCTTGCACTAAAGACCCCGAAATGCCCCGTCGATATTGTTTAACACGGACGTTGGGTCGCTTGAGCGAGCGACCCCTAACGCC
>JBDTIR010000385.1:0-10385 GCA_039936275.1 Isosphaeraceae bacterium
GAGGCTGCTCGCGCCCGAAGAATCGGAACGATCGGGGGGGAATGGATGAAGGTCGATGACCGTTGGCGGAAACTCGGCTGGCGGCATCCTCTCTGGGATTACGTCAGGTTCTTCGCAGGCTTGAAGAAGAACGAGAAGTACCACAGAGAATGGCTCGGCAAATTAAAGGAAGGAATCTTCGAGGTCAGATCCGCCGACTCGCCCTTGAAAACGAAAGGGCGAACGACGAAGCCCCAGCCCTCTCCCGAGCCTCGGCAAAGCACCAATTTGACGGTGCTCCCAGAGGACATGCAGCTCTTTCTCCAGTATATCGAGGAGAGGCAAACCTACTACGAAGCGGCAGCCTCCATGCTCCGCACCAAGGACGAGGCACTCGATTATTGCGAGAAACTCAAGCTCGTCGTGACGATGACCACGACAAAAATTGAACAATGGCAAAACTCCCCGAACGCCATGGTCGCCGCCGTTACCAATATCGCTCAACTCGTGTGCCAGGCGAAATCCATCGATTTTGTACCGAAGCCGCACCGGCGAGGAGTTTGGCTGTCAGAGAACGACCTGCACGTCTCGGCCCGGAATCTCGACGGGGCCATCCCATCTTTGTTCGAGCCCAAGGTTCTCTGGGAGATCAAAGAATATTGGGGAGGTGGCGAAGGTAAGAGCGGCGGGAGTAAGATGAGTGACGCGGTCTACGAGTGCAACCTCGTGGGCCGGGAACTTCGGGAATACGAGGAACGGACCAAACGCCAGAGAATCATCCACGCTGTCTTTCTCGACGGGAAAAGCCAGTGGGGATCGAGGCAGTCCGACCTCAAGCGGTTCATCGACCTATTCCACCAAGGGATCATCGATCACCTCTTCATCGGGAAGGAGGTCGAATCCGAATGGCAGGCGATCCTCTCATCCCTCGTCTAACTGGCGACCGGGCAATTCACGCTCGTTGTGGAAAATCAAGGGCTCGACCCCTTGTAGTTGGCTTCTCATCGAATCAAGGCAAAAGCGGACGAACCATACGAACCAGGCTATAATGCAAAGAGACTGGCGTACGGTGATCAAAAGAACATTCCCGACTTCTTTGGCACGAGTCATGCACCTGACTGGGTGTTGATTGAATCGCGAGGACCTTGGATTCACGCCTTCGGGAGCGAATCGAATGAGCATATCTATTAATCGCCAATGGGAACCATTTCGTGAGCTTCCGAGGCAGGTTGGCAGGTTGTTCGAGCCCTTGCGGGTGTTCCGGCTTCATCAAGGGTTTCCGGCGATCAATTTCTACGACACAGAGACGAATTACATCGTGAAGGCCGAGCTTCCGGGCATGGCCACAGAAGACCTCGACCTGTCAATCACGGGCGATCGGCTCACGCTTCAGGGCGAGCGAAAGCGGCCTGAAGGGGTGGCAGACGAGAGCGTGCGGCTTCAAGAGCGGCAGTTTGGCCGCTGGTCGCGCACCTTGCCTTTGCCTGAGTGGATCGATGTCGGGAAGGTGGACGCCTGGTTCGCCCTGGGCGTCCTGACCGTAATCTTGCCCAAGGCTGAGCGGGCCGAGGTCCATCGGATCAAGATCAAGACGACGCCTCACCAAGAACCAACGGCTTGCCCGTTTCCAGAAGAAGGAGGATGACCCCCATGTCCCGTCTCGATTCCTGGCGCCGGGAGTTCTCGGCCCCCTTGAACGTGCTGCAAGGGGAATTGAATCGCCTGCTCAACCACTACCGCGATCTCGGCCCCTTGGGTCCAGGCTCGGCGACGTCCGAGGGTTCCGAAGCCGACTTGCCGACCTGGGTCCCCTCGATTGACCTGGTCGAGACCGCCAACGAGGTCTTGCTCTGGGTCGACCTGCCCGGGGTTGATCCTGCAAGAGTTGAACTCTCGGTGACAGGTCGGGTCTTGACCTTGAAAGGTGAGAAGCTCGCGCCCGATCCGGTCGAAAGCCGTGGACAGGTCGTGGAGCGCCCGTTCGGTCCGTTCCAGAGGCAGGTCACTTTGCCGAGTGAGGTGGACGTCGAAGCCGTTCAGGCCGAAGCCCAGAACGGCGTGCTCCACGTTCGCCTGCCAAAATCCGTCGCCGTCCGACCTCATACGATCCCGATCCGGCCGGCCTGAGCCGTGCTTGACCGTGGTTCGGCCCCCGGGACTTTCCCCATCCCCGCGTCCAGCCGTTATGGTAGAGTGGAAGGAGTTCTCTTCTCGACGGTTGATCGGAGTGCGCTGGTCATGGATTCCGAAAAGATCCTCACATACGCATCAATGATCGTCGCCGGCCTGATCGTGCTCCTGTTCTTGCTCGATCTGGGCTTGGCCGTCTTCGGCCGGATGATCTTGCTCGATATCATGTTTATTCTCTCGGGGGCTTTCGTACTCTGGCAAGGGTACGAGACCTATCGCGAACTGCGCTAGGGTCGCTGAATCAAAAAGGGCGTGAGGACCAGACCGGTTCCCGGGTTTACTCGGGAATCGGCATAGCTTGCAACGCTCTTTTGAAGTCCAGGTATCTCGGAACGATCAACGAATGATTACCGACCGGATTCGCGAGGCGATGCATGGTCGTTCCTGGTTCGCCACCCCGACTTCAACGCCGTGGCCCCTGGCGGCACTGAGGCAGTGATCTTCGATGATGACGGCTCGCACATGGTTAACCAGATTCTCGTCACGAGCCTCAGCGTACCCAACCCACCAGTCCCAGCGACGAATTGACGACCGGGACGCAAGGACGATTCCAACGTGTCAAGGAGAGGAATCTTGAGGTTCCGAGCAAGGACCGCCGGCCTTGGGCTCCGCCGTGGAACTCCAGCGGCCGAAGGCGGCGGGCCGACCTTGGCGAGAGCCAACGAATCTCGAGACGTCCACGCCGCACACATGGCGAGCCTTGGAACGAAAGGGCGACCGCGTGATTGAGTGGCTTGAGTCGATCGACTGTAAACTTAGCAACGAGGCTTGATTGGTGGATTCCACTCATCCATACGGGGCGTTGGCCGAAAGCTGAGGAATCATCAGGTCCGACGCTCCGTTGAGACCTGTTCCACAAGGGCCTGAACGAGCCCGTCCCAGGTGTAGACCTTGGCCTCGACAGCCACCGGCCAGCCCAGACGCGCAGCAGCAGCCGAGGTGATCGGGCTGAGGCTGGCAAGTCGGACCTCGTGGCCAATCCGTTGCCGGGCTTCCTCGGGCAAGAGCGAGTGGAGGCGAGCCGTGATGGCGGAGCTGGTCAGGGTGATCCAGTCCACCGACCCTTCGGCGATCGCCGAGACGACCGGGGCCGGCAAGGTCTCGGCGTCGGCGTTCTGGTAGACTGCGATCTGCTCAACATGGGCGATCCGCTCTAACTCGTCCTTCAAGATGGTGCGGCCTCGATCCGCACGGGCCAGCAAGACCCGGCCACCGGCAACGCGCCCGGCGAGGGCTTCGGCCAGGTCTTCCGAACGGTAGGCTTCGGGCACGAGGTCGGCATGAAGCCGGAACCTGGCCAGGGCCTCGGCGGTCGCCGGACCAATGGCGGCCAGCTTCAACGAGCCAAGGGCGCGGAGGTCTCGCCCACGGGCTTCCAGGCGGTCGAGGAAGTGGCGGACGCCGTTGCCTGAGGTGAAGACCAGCCAGTCAAACTCCGTCAAGCGGTCAATGGCCTGGTCCATCAGGGCCGGATCAAGCACGGGCTGGATGGTGACGGTCGGCGCCGGGAGCACGTCCGCGCCCAGGGCTTCCAGGTCCGCCGCCGAATGGTCGGCCTCACCGGACGGCCTGGTCAAGACAATCCGCTGGCCGAACAAGGGCAAGGCTTCAAACCAGGCCAGGGACGGCCGACGCTTGACGACCTCGCCGATAATCACCAACGCGGGAGCAGTGAGCCCTGCCCTGGCCACCTGATCGGGCAAGTCGGCAAGGGTCGCGACGATGGTCCGCTGGCAACCGAGCGTTCCTGCCTGAACCATGGCTGCGGGGGTGCCGGCCGGTTTCCCTTCGCGGATCAAGACTTCGCAGAAACGTCCAAGTCGCCCGACACCCATGTAGATGACCAGGGTTCCCGGGAACTGGGCCAGGGCAGGCCAATCGACCCGTGACCGCTCACTGTCCGGGCTGTTGTGGCCGGTGACGAACGCGACGGCCGAGGCGTCGCCTCGATGGGTCACGGGCAGGCCGGCATAGGAGGTCACGCCCACCCCTGCCGTCACGCCGGGGACGACCCGGTACGGAATACCAGCCTCGTGCAGGTGCTCGGCCTCCTCGGCCCCTCGGCCGAAGACGTAGGGATCTCCCCCTTTAAGGCGGACCACACGCAGCCCCAGCCTGGCCTTGCCGACGAGCAACGTGTTGATCTCGTCTTGAGGAATGACGCAATGGCCAGGCGTCTTGCCGGCGAAGATCCGCTCGGCGCCCGGGGGGGCCAGATCGAGCAGGCGAGTGTGAACCAGATGGTCATAGACGACCACGTCGGCCCTGGCCAGGCAGTCGGCCCCGCGACGGGTCAAGAGCCCGGGGTCGCCAGGCCCGGCGCCAACCAGATCGACCCGGCCAAGGGGCCTTTGAATCATCGACATCGGCTCACTCAACTGGCCATCTCGGCCAGGGACTCCTTCTTGGGTCTGACCATGATGATGCCTAGTTCGTAGAGCAAGACCATCGGGATGCCAAGCATCGCCTGACTGACAACCGTCGGGTCCGGGGTGAGCACAGCGGCGATGACCGCGATCACCAGGAAGGCATATTTGCGCTTCTTGCGGTAATCATCGACGGTGAAGATCCCCACTCGCTCCAGGAAGTACATGACCAGGGGGGTCTGGAAACAGATGCCGAAGACCAAGGGGAGGAAGGTCGCGAAGCTCATCCATTCCGAGACCCGCAAGCTCGGCTCGATCCCCAACCAGGCGTTGAACTCCAGCAAGACCCGCAAGGTCAAAGGGAGGATCGCGAAGAAGCAGAGGAACACGCCGGAGAGGAACAGGGCGAGCGAGAACGGCAGGAACGTGGTCACGTAATGCCGCTCGTGCCGGTACAAGCCGGCCCCGATGAACGCCCAGATTTGATAGAAGACCCAGGGACTGGCGATCACCAGGCCCGTCACCATGCAGACCATGAAGAAGATCACGGCCGGCTCCATCGGCGACAAGGAGATCGTCGCCGAATGGGTCCCGGAACTCTTGGCCACCGAGCGGATCATGTCGGCGTCGGCGATCGCCATGGGCATCTCAATCGAACGGTCCTTGACCGATTCCGGCGAAGGCAACTTCAGGTCCGGAGCGAGCGCCTGAAACTGCTTGATGAAGTCCGCTGCCGGAATCGACACGCTCATGGGTGTGAATAGCTTTTGCGCATCGGCGAGCTTGGCGTCCTCCTCGGCCCGATTCTTCCGGAACCGTCCCAGGGCGTTCTCGGCAGGCTGTTGCATCATCTGGACGACCTTCGCGCCGAGATTCAAGGGCGGAATGAAGGTGATGGTGACGCCGACAGCCAGGCCCATCAGGGCCAGGATCAACCGGGTGCGCAGCTCTTCAATGTGGTCGCCAAAGCTCATGGCGACCATGCTCTGCTCTTCTTCGAAGAGGTCGTGCTCTTTTGGCATGGGTGATCGTCCCGCCTTGGCGGAAAGGGGGATTGGCGATAGCGCTTTGGGTTGAGAGGAAGACGCGGGCACCGCGGCCGGTCCCGAGACCGGGGCCCTTTTTCTCTGGCGGCAGCACCCATAGCCTCGCGGGGACGGCTGAATGGGCGCTGGGCGTTTCCAGGCGTTAAGTATATCACGACCCCAACCGGCTCCGCCAGGGGCGTTCCCACCTCCTCGGGAGGATTGCAAAGTCCGGATTCCAGATTCCAGATTCCCAATGTTAGAGCGTCCGTCTCGGACGCAATCCGAGAACTCAATGCGGCCGGGACGGACGTACTACATAAACATATATAATATATATATGTTTTTTATACAATGTTACCAGCCAGCCATCCCGTGCTCCAGGCCGCCTGAAAGTTGTAGCCGCCGATCAGGCCGTCGAGGTCCAGCACTTCGCCGATGAAGTGCAAGCCGGCTTGGCGGCGACTCTCCAGGGTCTCGGGATCAACCTCAAGCAGTGAGACCCCGCCGCTGGTCACTTCGGCCTTGGCGAACCCGAGCGTGCCCGCGGCGGGCAGGCGAAGCCCTTTCAAGGCGGCGACCAGGCGTCGGCGTTCATCGCGGGTGAGTTCAGGGCCGGATCGGCCGGGCGGGATCTCGGCAACGCCGATCAAGGCTTCGGCCAGGCGGCGGGGGACCGCCGGTGGAACCAGGGACGCCACCGATGGCCGCCCATTGCGGCTCGCGGTTTGAATCTGCTGGTCGAGCGCGTCGGGGCGAACATCGGGAAGCCAGTCGATGACCAGTTCCAGTTGTTCCTCGCCTTGATAGCGGGCCAGGGCGCGGCTGACGTCGAGGATCGCCGGACCAGTCAAGCCGAAATGGGCGAACAGCACGGCCTCTCGACGTTCCAGGAGCGCCGAGCCTTCCCGACCGATCACACCGACGCGGGCGTCAGCCACCGTGATGCCTTTCAGGTCCGTCACCCAGGGGACGTCCACCTTGATCGGCACCAACGCGGGCTTCGGCTCGACGATCGTATGACCGAACCCCTTGGCGATGGCGTAACCGTCGCCGCAAGTGCCGCACCCCGGGAACGATTGGCCGCCGACGGCGACGATCACCCGCCTGGCCTCGATCGCGGCGTCCGCCGTGCGGATCGAGAACCCAAGGTCCATCGGCTCGACCCCAAGCACGGGCGACGAGGTTCGCAAGGTCGCCCCCGATCGTTCCAGGCGGCGCAACAAGGCGTCCAGAACGTCGGCGGCACGATCGCTGGCGGGGAAAACCTTGCCGTTGGCTTCGACCTTGGTCGCGACCCCTTCCCCTTCAAATAGAGCGACGGTCTGCTCAACCCCCAGGGCCTTCAGGCTGGGACCGAGGAAACCGCCCCCTTGGCCAAACGCGGCCTGAATGCTCCGCGATCCCTGCCCCTGGCGAGGGTCGTACCCCGGATCGACCGGGCCGGAGACGACGCGCAGGTTGCGCAAGCCGCGTGCGTTGGTCAGGTTGCACCGCGTGCCGCCCGACATCAAGATTTTCACCCCTGCTCGACGGTTCTTTTCCAGGACGATCACCGACCGGCCTCGTTCGGCCGCCCTGATCGCCGCGACCAACCCGGCAGCCCCAGCGCCCAGAATCGCGACGTCGTACCGCCTTGTTTCTTCAACCACGAGAACCCGCCCCCTTCGACCCCTGTCTTTGGCTTCCTATTCACTTCATCATACGCACAGGGGGGTTCACCTCGCAGCGCGATCAAATTGACGTTTACATCACGGTAAAGTAATTTCCCACCGCGAAATCAAGATATTCCGGCGTCAAAGCTAGCGGCAACTCGTTGTAGACACAGTAATTGCGGACCTGAAGCAAGATGTCGCGCGGCTGGCAGCAGCGGAACGGACGATCAACACTCTTGTAATGGTGATTGATCAGATAATCGAGGGACGATTCATGAATCTCCTGAAATCCGAGTTTCGGTCCGAAGATATGAAACATCTGACGAAACATGGGCTCGGTCGGATCCGCGGCGTTGATCTTGTACGGAATCCGACGCAAGAACGCCTCGTCCACCAGATGTTTCGGCTCCAGGTTCGTTGAGAATAAAATCAGTTGATCGAACGGGACCCGAATTTTCTTGCCGTTGGCCAGGGTCAGGAAATCATAGCGCTTTTCCAAAGGGACGATCCAGCGATTCAAGAGCTCGATCGGCTGCATGCGCTGACGACCGAAATCGTCGATCAAGAACGTGCCGCCATTGCTTTTCATCTGGAGCGGCGCTTCGCTGATCTTGGTAACCGGATCGTAATAGATTTCCAGGTTGTCCATCGTCAATTCGCCGCCGGCGATAATCGTGGGCCGCTTGACCTCGATCCAGCGGTCGTCCTGGTCGTCCTTGCGGAGGATTCCGCCTCGACGGACATTGATCGGTTCATGATTGGCCGGGTCAAAGAGCTTGATGATTTGACCGTCGGCGTTGATGACCCGAGGAATCCAGATCGACTGGCCGAAACAACGGGTGATCCGCTCGGCGATGCTGGTCTTGCCGTTGCCTGGATAGCCGTAAAGGAAGAACCCCCGCCCTGAGTTGATCGCAGGGCCGAGCGTGCGGAACATCTCCTCAGAGATCAAGAGGTCGGAAAAGGCACGGCGAAGATCGGCCGCCTTGGGCCGCTCATTGGTGATCGTCTGCGCGGCGACCGAGGCGACGTACTCGTCAAACGGCACGGGCGCGGTGCCGACGTAGGCGCATTCCTCGAAGTAAACCTTCGCTCGGGCGCGGCCGATGTCAGTGAGCGAATAATAATAATCATTAGCCGCGGCGGTGTTAGTGTAGGTCAGGGTCTGTTGACCCTTCAAGCCGCGCAAGAATTCAGGGAACGGGCCGAACGGCAAGCCCATCTCGTCGGCGATCCGTCGCCCCGAGGCGTTGCCGACGTTGAGCAGGAACTTCAGGACCAGGCCCTCGACCATCGCCTGATTCAACCCCGCCGCCTCGAAATCGGCCACCGGCTTCGGCCGGAACGGCGCGTGCGCGTCCAGGTCGATCGACGGCAAGGTACTGGGGGCTTGGGCACTCATCGGCTCGACCGCCTCGGTTAATGGATCAAGAATTCAATATTCCAAGTCTTGTAGGGCGTGTGAAGCTCGCCATCTGTTTATCATAATCGGCGTGGTTCACACGCCCTTCACAATTTAACCGCATCTTGTAGGGCGGGTGAAGCCCGCCATCGGTTGATCATAATCGACGTGTTTCACACACCCTACAAAATCAACCGTGTCGGACGGTCCCGGATCAACTTAGGGCGCGGCGGGAGGCTCGTCAATTCCCGCCGCGTTCGACAATAAGAGCGTCGAGAGTGCGTCCGCCTCATGACGGACTCCCGGGCATTCCAGGACCAGGCGGCGATGAGTCGGCCCCAAGGGTTCGATCCGCAACGACCAGGCGTCGATTGGCAAGCGGTCGGCGACCCGATCGGCCCACTCGATCAAGCAGAGGCCGCCAGCGCCCCAGTAATCGGACGCGCCGAGGGCGTCAAACTCGTCGGCGTCGCCGAGCCGGTAGGTATCAAAGTGGTAAATCGGGATCACCCCCTGGTATTCATGGATCAGGACATACGTTGGACTTGAGATCAAGGCCGGATCAACCTCCAGGGCTTCCGCCAGGGCGCGGACCAACCGCGTCTTGCCGGCGCCAAGCGGTCCAGACAGGCCGATGACCGTGCCAGGCGTTACGACTTCGGCCAAGGCGCGGCCGACCCGATCGGTCTCGGCTTCCGAATGAACCTCGATCAACAGGCCAAGGGGCGTCCGCTCCACCCGCATTTGTGCTGGACCTTTCAGATAAAGGGGTTCAGGAATGGTCCGGTTTGAGATGATCGAATCCTTGAGCGGCCAGAGGAACAACCTCGCCAGAGACCCGCAGCCGGAGCCCGGGAGTTTCATCAATCGTACCGATCAACGAGAGCGTCAGATGGGCGGGTCTTTGATCGATCAAAAGGCCGGCGTCGTCGGGATGGATGGTGAAACAAAGCTCGAAGTCTTCGCCGTCGTTCAAGGCGTGATCGAGCGGGGTTCGACCGTCTCGACTGGCCAGGGTCTCGGCATCGGCATGGATGGGAATGGCGTCGGCGTTGAGGGTCGCTCCCGGGCTGCCGCTCTCATCCAAGATGTGGGCGAGGTCTGAGGCCAGGCCGTCGGAAAGGTCGATCATGGCGTGCAGCTTGGCGATTTTGTGCAAGGCCAGGGCCTCCTCAACCCTCGGCTCGGGTCGAAGGTGGCGACCAAGCAAGCTGCCGCCAAGGGGACCGGTCACGACGATCAAGTCTCCCGGCTTTGCCCCCGATCGTCGCACCGCGCCTTGAGCCGTGGTCTCGCCCAAAAGGGTCACGCTGATGACCAAAGGGCCGTCCCAGGCGTTGGTGTCCCCGCCTACCAGATCGACGCCGAACCGTTCGGCCAGCGGCTTCAACCCTGCAAAGACCCGTTGCGCCAGTTCCACGGCCCGACCTCGCGGCAGGGCCAATGCGATCAAGGCGAACCGGGGAATTCCGGCCATCGCGGCGATGTCAGACAGGTTGACCGCGAGCGCCTTGAAGCCGATCTGTTCCGGCGTCGCGTCATCGAAGTCGAAATGCCGACCCTCAATCAGCATGTCCGTCGTCGCCAGCACCTCGGCACCCGGACTGACCCGCAAGAGGGCGCAATCATCGCCAATGCCAAGGGCTGTTTGCGCTCCAGGCCGAGTGCGGCTTCGAACCCAGTCAATCAGGCCGAACTCGCCTGTCACGATCGGTTCTTGAGGACCAACATCTCTCTGGGATTTTTGATCGGAAAGATCAGGTCTCAT